>NZ_JAVJRX010000192.1:0-29334 GCF_040219735.1 Coleofasciculus sp. G1-WW12-02
CCGAACTAGAGAAGCGTCCGGAAGTGATTGTCCCCTACCAACTCATGCCCTTATTCATGTACAGACCGTCCATGGAAGGTCTCTACTGACAGGTTATCTCTGCCAATCCGCGTCTTCACGAAGTAAGGCGCGGTTCATGAATCTTCTCCTTATCTTTGGCATTGAGGGTCATGTTAAATACTCTGGCGTTATCTTCTATGTGTTCAGATATGCCTAACCTCGCACCAATAATCACACCCGCTACGGTTGGATGATCGAGAATATACCGAACAGCTACGTTCGAGATACTCACCTTATATTGAGTTGCTATGTCCTGGAGTACGGTGAGCAATTCTTGAAATAAATTCCAACCGCCCCACGCATCAATCATGTTTTTATATTTTCTCAAGCTAGCCGTAGACAGTTCTGTCCAACCGGGTTCAGGTTTTCCTAAATATTTTTCTGATAACAAGCCACCGCAGACTGTGCCATAAGTGAAAAGTTTAATGTCATGGTCTTGACAAAACTGCTCCATCTTGACTTGAGGACGGCGGTCAACTAGGGAATACTGAACTTGATTGGAGAGGATTTTGATCCCGGCGTCGATGATAATTTTTAGGTGTTCGGTATCAAAATTGGTTAACGCCAGGTGCTTGATTTTGCCTTCCGCTTGCAGTTGTGCCATCTGCTTGAGGGCGTCCAGATAGTTGCGATCGCGGTAGTCCCACCAGTGGAATTGTATCAAGTCTAGGCTTTCAACTTCCATCCGTTGGCGAGAGCGATCAATATTTTTCTCAACCCATTGTCGAGTCATTGAACCCGGGCGTGGCACCCATTTGGTAAAAGCTTGTATATTCCCTAACGCCTCCTCACCGCGAGTCGCCACCAGTTGACGCCTAAATTCGCCAATAAAATCTTCAGCCGGTCCGTAATGATCGGCTAGATCCCAGGTGGTAAAGCCAGCATCTAGATAATCAAACATACTGGGAATGGCTTTTTTGGGATCAATGCGTCCATGAGCGCCAGATACTTGCCATAAACCATTTAAGATGCGACAGATGTTCAAATCTGGGGTCAATTGCAATCGGCTTGATTCAGGTAAAGTCATGGGGAGGGGGTAAAAGGGTAAAAGAGTAGAAGGGCAATGCTTCCTGCCGAATAACTAAGGCTATATAAACGCACTATACAGCCGAACCTGATATTACGTGCTACCGTCTCTCAAAAATAGACGTCGCCGATCCAGTTTGACTCAGATGCACAACAGCTTAGTTGAGGGGTCTGACCCCTATTTACGTTGCCGAACTTACCTATTAATCTTGAATAAGAGAAAAAAAAAGAGCCTATGAGCGGCTCTCTCGATTATCAGGGTGCATCTACTTAACATAGTATAGCATTTTGGGGGTGAGGGGTGTCACCCCCAATTCAAATGATTTTTCGCCGCCACCGTGGTCAAGATCAAATAAAAAAGGAGAGCCCTATAGAATAGGCGACTCTCCCGATCATCAGGGTGCATCTACATAACACAGTATAGCATCTTCGGGGTGGGGGGTGTCACCCCTTATTTGATTTTCTCGGTAAAATCATTAAGAAGCCCGTGAACTCCTGTCGGAAATTCCAACTTCTATCAGTTGGATGTTTGGGTTGGGTTCAAAATCCCCAAGCCATACCGGTACTGTTCCCGGTTGCCTATTGCCTGTTCCTTTTAATGATATTTGAGCGCCTTTTTCACCAAGTCGGGAATTTGGGAAGGATACTCAGCGACAGGTATATTTGCCTGTTTGAACGCCGCCACCTTATGTTGAGCCGTTGTCGTATTCGCGATCGGTCCGGATAGCTGAGCGGCGATAATGGCACTGGTATCCCCGACTTGTTTATCTTCAGGGGTATATTGTCCCGCAACATAGGCAATCACGGGTTTTTCTATGGCTTGAGCAATAAACTCTGCTGTTTGATCTTCACTATCGCCCCCCGTCTGATCCACTAAGACAATGGCTTCTGTACGTTTATCCTGGGCGATAATTTCCAGCCACTGGCGAAATGAGGAGGCGATAATGGCTTCACTACCGAGATTCACCGCAATGGATTGTCCAAGTTTAGCTTCAGTTAACGCCAAAGCCACTTCATAAGAGAGAGTACCGACCCGGCTAATCACACCAATTGTACCAGGCTGATAAAATTCACACTCCTGAGTCCCCAGTAACAGTTTTCCTGGCACAATAATCCCCGAACTACTCGGTCCAACAATCAGGGTTTCCCTGGCTTTAGCTTTGGCTAACAAGTGAATCATATCCAGAGGTGGAATCCCGCCAGTCACTAGAATAATTGGCGACAATCCAGCGTCTATCGCTTCTAACGCTGCATCCAAGGCGCTGTAGGATTCGGCAAAAATGATCGTGGCGTCGCAATATCCAGCAACGGATAACGCCTCTTCTACGAGGTCAAAGACGGGAATACCATGCAATGTCTGACCCCCTTGACCTGCACTAACCCCAGCCACTAGATTTGTGCCATACGCTTTCATTCGGGCGGCATAATAGGAACCAATAGGTTGGGTGATGCCCTGAACCAGGATTTTCATGTCTGGTGTGAATTTCATAAGCACTGGATACGGCAATGTAGTAGATGCGATTAACAAGGTCAAGGTTTAGCGCAAGCGATTAACTATAGGATACCGATAAGTACTGGTTATTTGTCATTCGTCATACTCGCTTCTCTCCCAGCAACTTAAGTCTTATGTCCCACTATGATCCCATTCAAAACTCTATCGGGGCGGGTTTAGTCACATTGGGGCGGAAAAAAACGATAATAGTAAAACCCGCCCCTACACACTCACCGAAAATAGGGGGTTTGGGGGACGAGTTGCCCCCGGCTTCAGACGTGGGGAGGAATAGTCCCCCAAGGCAGGCGAATCCCCCTCGATGGGGGTGAGACTGCCAGATTCAGAATGTATAGGCATAACCGTCTTTCCTATGAATAGGGTAATGTTCGCTTCGCCAATGTTTTCAAGGCTTGTTCGGCTGGTTGCACTTTCTTAACCCATTACAAATGTTTAACAACCAGCGATAGGGCTACAAACTAGCGACGCATTTGTAGGTATCGTGACCTTGAAAACGTAGACCTCGAAAGTCTGAGGCTGGTCATGTTGTGGCTTGTATCCCGCTCGAAGAGTCGGGCAGTCTACAAGCCCCTGCCTTTAGGCATGGGGTTCATGACAACTATTTCAACGTGCCAGAGAAATCGCTTGTGCCACTGCCTGATCCAAGTTACCGATCCAGTGTACAGGGAGTGCCGCTAAACGGTCTTGGGTAATGTCTAGTTTGCCGTTGGCTAAGCGAATGACCAAGTGAGGTAACTCTGTCTTAGATACAGATTTCGGTGTGAGATGGCGGCGGCGATAATTGCGTGAGTCACGGGAGCGGGAATTTCCTGTTGTTGGTCTTTCGGCTCGGTCTACTTCACTGACTCTAGGAATATTACCACTTTTTGATAGTAGATAATTGGCGATTACCTCAGCCACGGCTTCACTAGCGGCTGCGTTGCTCAAAATATTTACTAAGACAACTTGGATGTTTTGAGTGTCCGTCAATTGCTGCAAGGCATTTTGTAACTGTTGTATAGGAGAGGCGGCGGACGGTACATCCCAACTGGCATAACCGTCTACAATTAAACAACTGGCTGGTTTCCCCTTGGCTTTGTACACTAAATCCAATGTGGCTGCGGCTAGACAAGGACTGTTACACAAAATACCAATATTCCCTTCACTATCCGTCCATTGTAGATCCGTCGGTTGGTCGGCGGGTTGGGGGGTTTGGGTGAGGCTTGATGACAGGTTTGCCAACTCAGATTGGCGTCCCAAAGCGTGATCGTTGACAGCAATTTTACCATCTAGCGCCATGACTTCACCGCTAGCACTGACGCCGAGGGGATTAATTTCCACTAAATCTAGGTCTTTTTGGATCAGAAGTTGATACATTTTCTGGACAATATCGCTGACTGATTCAATCAGGTGACCTTGAAGTCCCATTTTGAAGGCTAGACGCCGTGCGTAAAAGGGAGAAAAGTCTTCCTCTACTACCACTCGTTGCATCTGTGCCATTACCCCTTCGACATGGATACCACCTTGGCATGAACCCAACAGAACTGGACGTTTTAAGGCGTAGTCGAGGATCACCGCCAGATAAAATTCTTTTTCAGCATCATAGTGGGCTTCCGCTAGCAGCACCTTGGGATACTTACCGAGAATGGATAGATTAAAAATAGCTCGTGCAGTTGCGATCGCGTCAATTGTATTTTCCACCGTCCGGATACCACCGGCTCTACCCCGTCCACCTTTGGGGACTTGGGATTTGAGAACCACGGGATAGGGAATATCTAACTGCTTGAGATCTCTGGGATGATCCATGCATTGAGAGGGTAAGACGGGAATGCCGATCTCACGGAATAAGGCTTTGGCTTGGTACTCTAGTAAATCCATGAATTTAGATGTTCAGCTAAGGTGGTCTTCTTAAAGGGTAAGAACTCTTAGCCTTTTACGTTACAAAAAGCTGACTCCAACAGCCACTCATTCACCCTGATGGTTACTCAATCTGCCGGACGTGATTGAGATTGCCAATTAATATGATAAAGTGTCCCTATCAGTTTTGCTCAACAAATCCCCCTGTAGGGTATCGTCGGGATGGGCAGTCGGGCATCGTCGATAAAATGCAATTGGTATAATTTTACTCAAATACTGTTTTTTACGATTTTATAATTCATACTGTGTTCCCTATTAGTGATGATAATCCGACGCGCATTACTCCTTATGTAACCTACGCGCTCATTGGTGTTAATATTGCGGTTTTTATCCATCAATTACTCTTAACACCGCCCCAGCTTAATACATTTTTCCACCTGTATGCAGTTGTTCCTAAAGAGTTAAGCGCTAGCTTTGAGGGGATTTCGGTCAATCAATCGGTGCCAGAATGGTTTACCTTGATCAGCTCTCAGTTCCTCCATGGGGGTTTTTTGCATATTGGCGGTAATATGTTGTTTTTATGGATATTTGGCAACAATATTGAAGAGCGTCTGGGTCATATCAAGTACTTCATCTTTTACATTGCTTGTGGTATATTAGCAGCCTTGTCTCAGTGGTTTTTCTCCATGGAATCAGGGATTCCGTCTCTAGGGGCGAGTGGTGCGATCGCGGGCGTGATGGGCGCTTATATTCTCAAGTTTCCTACGGCTAAAATCAATACCTTAATCTTTTTAGGGTATTTCGTGACAACCATTCGATTACCCGCTGTTTTATACTTAGGCTTATGGTTTGTGCAACAAGCCTTTAGTGGTGTGGCGAGTGTCAGCGTGCCAACGGATGTGGGGACAGAAACTGGCGGAATTGCTTACTGGGCACATGCCGGTGGTTTTGTGTTCGGAGCTATCCTGGGTCCTTTATTTGGATTGTTGTCTGAAGATTAAATAATTGTTGATTATTAATAAGGAAAGAGAATTGTGGTTCCATTACGTGATGAAAATCCAGTAACAATTACACCCTATATTACTTATGCTTTAGTTGCAGCAAATGTTATAGTTTTTATTTATGAACTAACCTTAAATCCTCAACAACTGGATGTATTTTTTCATTTATTTGCTGTTGTCCCTAAAGAACTAACCGCGAGTTTTAACGGCATTACTGTGAATCAGCCGATACCAGAACCGCTAACGTTAATCACTGCACAGTTCCTCCATGCGGGGTTTACCCATGTGGGATTCAATATGTTGTTTCTGTGGATTTTTGGCAATAATATTGAAGAAGAACTGGGTCGGTTCAAGTTTTTGATATTTTATCTGATTTGTGGTGTATTAGCCAGCTTAGCCCAGTGGTTTTTCTCCGCCCAATCCGGGATTCCGTCTCTGGGTGCCAGTGGTGCGATCGCGGGCGTGATGGGTGCTTATATTCTTAAGTTTCCCAATGCTAAAGTGGTTACATTAATTCCCCTCGGCTTCTTTTTTACTACGTTAAGATTACCATCTGTCTTTTTCCTGGGATTTTGGTTTTTGCAGCAAGCGTTTAATGGGTTAGCTATGTTAGAAGCCCCAGCTAATGTGGGGATGGAAAATGGTGGTATCGCTTACTGGGCGCACGCTGGTGGGTTTATCTTTGGCGCTATCCTCGGTCCTTTGTTAGGATTATTCTCTGAGGATACAAAGCCATCGTTTTGGGACTCTCAGAATCTTTCTTGAACCAGAAGGTAACTAAAATCAAATAGAGGGGAGAGAACATAGAACAGGGAAAACTCAATAACTGTGTCCACTCAATTTAATCGGATCGCCCTTTACTCACCCCCCCTGTGTTAGAAGGTGTTTATTAAGAGTTATGTGCTTTCCTTGACATGCTCCCCATGGTATGGAAATAAGCATATTTTAGCTTGATCTGGCGAGAAGCCTCACGCCATAATCTACGATTTGGCGTTGAGATGAATCGCCAGTGAAGAAAAATTTATTTTCACTCTGAATCTTTATCTGCAAGAGTAGTATAATTGTAGTGGGAGGTGATAGAAGTTGAAGCGAAGCAAAGACACATTCAAGACAAGTTACCAGTATCGAATTGTGCCAAATAAGCAACAGTCAAAACAGCTAAACGAATGGCTGTACAAGTTGTGCCGTATACACAATTTAATGCTAGAAGAACGGTTTAAATGGTGGGAGTGTAACCGCTCACCTGTCAATGCTTGCTCTATCTATATCACTCACCTACCAGAACTTAAAGACCAACCAAAATACTACAGTCAAAAACGCGCTAACCATTGGTCAAGGGAGTCTCATGATGCCTTATATAAAGGTGTTCATTCTCAGGTTATCCAGGAAGCAATTAAACGAGTAGAAGATACCTTCAATCAGTTCATCAAGGGTGACTTTAAAAGACACAGAAGCGGTAAGCCTCGATTTAAGTCAGTCAAGCGTTACAGGACATTTTGTTTCCCTCAGCTTAAGGCAGACTGTCTAACGGTTTCGCCCAATCCCCATAAGAGTAAAAACGGGAAAGCTAGACGAGACATTGCTCAAATCAATCTACCTAAGATTGGTCAGGTTAAAGTTATTTATCATCGCCCTATTCCCGAAGGATTTACTATTAAAACGGGGCTAGTCTCTCACAAAGCAGATGGATGGTATGTGACTTTATTGCTAGAGGATAAGACCATCCCCAGTCTGACTCCACCAGAGATACAAGCAAATGAAGAGAACTCGTTAGGGCTAGATGTTGGTTTAGAGAAATTCTGGACAGCATCCGATGGAACCGTTGAAACTATCCAACAGCACTATCGCAAGTCACAGGACAAACTAGCCAAGCTTCAAAAGCGCAAGGACAAAAAGCCGCACAAATCAGCATCACGGCGCAAATTGGCAAAAAAGATATCTAAGCATCATCAAAAGCTACAACGGAAGCGGAAACAATTCCATTATGAGTCGGCTAACCAACTGGTAAATCGTAATGAACAAGTGTTCTTTGTTGAAGATATCAAGTCCGCTAACTTATCCCGGAAAAACAAGCCAAAACAGGATGCTAATGGCAAGTATTTGCCCAATGGACAATCAGCAAAATCAGGTTTAAACAAGTCAATTAATGACGCTAGCTGGGGTCAATTCCTCTCAATTCTTATTTACAAAGCTGCAAAAGCTGGTAAGTTGGTGGTGAAAGTGAAACCTCATAACACGAGTCAAGTATGCTCTTGTTGCGATCGCCTAGTTCAAAAGGATTTATCAATCCGAGTACACGAGTGTTTGTGTGGGTTGATTCTAGACAGAGATTGGAACGCGGCGATCAATATCAAGAGAGTGGGGCTGGGCATATTCCCCACTATAAAACGCCCCAAGCGTAGCCCTAAGACTACGACAAAGGAAGCCCACACTAACCCTAAACGGGTATAGTGTGGGAGGATGTCACTGACTTATACTCGATTAATTGTTAAATCTAGATAAAATTTTGCTTGATAATAAAGATTTAAAAATTATAAAATCAGTAGTTTAAGAGGCAATCCGGCACAGAAACCTCCGATAGTATAGGTGATGCAGTTGCCATCAACAAAGGGATGACATCGATGTCACTTAGTCACTTTTCAATTATAGAAACCACACTACGGGAAGGAGAACAATTTTGTGGGGCTAACTTTTCATCACAGGATAGAGTAGAAATTGCCAGGGCGCTTGACCAGTTTGGAGTTGAATATATTGAAGTCACCTCTCCTTGTGCTTCACCTCAATCTCGTCAAGATTGTCAGTATTTGGCTCAATTGGGTTTACATGCCAAAGTGCTGACCCATATTCGCTGTCATTTAGAAGATGCTAAAATAGCTCTAGAGACAGGTATTAACGGGATTCATTTATTCTTTGGTACCTCCAGTTTTCTGCGCCAGTTTGGTCATGGAAAGAGTATAAATCAAATTGTTGATCGGGCAACGGAGGTTATTACCTTTATCCATAATCAAAGTCCTGAAACAGAAATACGCTTTTCTACAGAAGATTCATTTCGCAGTTTGCTTGGCGATTTACTCCAGGTTTATGGTGCTATCGATAAACTCGGCATGGTGAATCGTTTTGGTTTAGCGGATACTGTGGGTGTCGCGACTCCTAATCAAGTATTTAATCTAGTACAGACACTGCGCCAACATACAAGTACCGATATTGAATTCCATGGTCATAATGACACAGGTTGTGCGATCGCGAATAGCTACGCCGCCCTAGAAGCAGGTGCAACTCATATCGATACTACAGTATTGGGAATTGGGGAACGGAATGGGATCACCCCCCTCGCTGGATTCATCGCCCGTCTCTATACCGTTAATCCCGAACAATTGCAGTGGAAATATCGCCTACCCCAACTTGTAGCACTGCATCAACTTGTCGCCGATAAAGTGGGTATGGCAATTCCGGCAAACCATTATATTATCGGTTCAGCCGCATTTAACCATAAAGCGGGGGTTCATGCTAAAGCGATGTTAAATAATCCCCAAACTTATGAAGCCATTGATCCCAGTGATTTTGGACTATCCCGTTCCTTTTTAATTAATCATAAACTAACGGGTCGTTATGCTATTGCTAATCGCGCAAATCAACTGGGATTAGACTTTGATCTATTCCAGATTCAGGCAATTACTCAGACCATTAAAGCATTAGCTGATCAACAACAACTCACTATAGAAACTGTCGATGAGATCTTGCGTTCTACTTTTCCACTTCAACCTAGTCACAATTCGGCTTAAGAATTGATTATTCAGGAGTTATAACAGGTTCGATGTTATAAAGATTGGTCATCCGAAGTTTTGGCACGCTTGACCAAAAATGCCACTAACCATGGGGCAATCATAATAATACCTAACATCCGAGTTAATTGCATGGCTAATACCAATCCAGTGTCACCCCCTAACTGCATTACAGTAGCAACCATTGCCTCAATTCCTCCGGGTGTGAATCCTAAAATAGCCGTTGACATATCCACATCGGTGATCAAATGAAATCCATAACCAATACCCAAACACATTAAGATTAACCCGATAACTAGCACGATTTCAATTAAGACGGCTTTGAAGAGTTTACGGGCGGTTTGCCAGTCAAACTGTACGCCAATGGATAATCCAATCAGCAATAGTGCGCCAGCGAATACGGGTTGAGGCATTTGCATTTTATCCGGCAATCCCCAAAACGCAGCTAGCCCCACCAGAAAGGGACCGAAAAATCCAGGAGAAGGTAGACGAAATCGCTTTCCTGCCCAGAATCCCACGATACCACACCCCACTAGAATTAAAAGGTTCCACGCCATGGGTAAAGTTGTCACGTTGCTAGTTGTGGCGACAGTAGCGGTGACTGACGTATCTGGGTTGGCGGGCACCAATAGAGTAGCAGCGCTAGGAATGATTAAAACAACGAGTAAGAGTCGGATATATTGGAGCAAGGCAACAGCGAGTGCATCCGCTCCCATCTCTTCGCTCATGACAACGATACTGGACGATGCACCTGGTATAAATCCTAGTAAACTTGTGGTGCGATCAATCCCAGCCCAACGACTTAAAAGATACCCATTAAATAGACTCAAACTCCCCGTGAGCAAAACACAGAGTAACAAGGGTAGGGCGTAGGTTGTTGCTACACTAATGGTTTCTGGAGAAAAGCGAGTGGCTGTAACTAAACCCACAACCACTTGTCCGATGAGTTTAAAGCTTGAAGGTAATGGTTGACGGCATCCTTGGCTAATCGCATAGGCAATTCCCACCAGCATCGAACCGAGTAGCCAACTGACGGGAACATTCAACCAGCTAAAGAGTAAGCCAACACCAATCGCTGTGATGATCTGCTGTGTAATTCTTTTGGTCTGAGGCAAATTGTAAACGAGTTTCTCTCTCCAACGGGAAAGACGGTTTTGATTGGGTATCGATGGGGATTCCGGTAATGAGGAGAGTTGCAAAACCACAGAGATTAATGGAGTATAAAAAACTTAACAATTCCATCCTAACATACAGCTATCCTCAACTCAGTTGAGTAGGCTTTAGGGCGCTATTCATTGTACAATAAGCGTTTACACCTGTAACGTATCATTTCAACCCATTCCTTCTACCCCAATGGCGTTTGACACCTTCAAACAATTCTTATCAGGTTTCCTCGTAGCGGCTATTGGTGCTACTGTCCTAGCCGATCACCCAGCGCAGGCTAAAATTATCTGGGAAAGTACCACAGGGCAAATCGAAAAACTTGAGAGTCCTTTTTGGTTGTTAGATGATTACTCGGCTACACCCAGAAAGACATTTATTCTGGCTTTTGATGAGGCGCAGAACATTGTGTTGCCTAGAGATATTCAGATAAGTGATTCCACCAATTGGGATAAGTTATCAGATTTAGACGTAATCCCAAAAGGAACTCGAGTCAGCAGTCATTTTATCTATTTTTGGAATCCCAATCCATCTCAAGGACGAATTGAAGCGAGGGCGACTATAACCTTTGATGAACCAATCATTGGTTTAATGGGAGATCGTGGTCTTATCGTTCCGACCAACGATCTCTTTTTTCCCAATGATCGCGGCGTATCTGCTATCGGCACATTAGATGAGCCTCCCTTGCCTCGGGATATCGCAAATATTACCGGAGATCGGGGAAATGTCCTAGAAGTTTATTTTACAAATCATTCACAAATGGATTCACTGCGCGTAATTACGCAAGCACCTGTTGAATCTGAACCTATAATGTTCCTGGATATAAGGGGAAAATGAGAAATTTTTTAATCCCCAATTAACAAATCATGAATGACCATTAAGACCTTGTCGCACCTGTCGGAATTGGCTCCTCTTGTTCTTCCAATTCCTCATCTTCAAAGGCATCTTCGTCTTCGTCTTCATACTCCAGTTCAATATCCTCCTCAACCTCGGTAGCGCTGACTGGAATCGATGTATCTGCACTGTTGATAATTGCGCCCAATAGGGGTGATGGCTCAGCTTCGGTTAATTCTTGAGCTGCCATATTCAAGATTGATTTCTCGCTATAACCAGGTCGGGTGACGAGTACCATCCCATCGGCTAGGGGTTCGAGTAACAGGGTATCATTGGACAGGGAGAGTGCCGGACTATCAATAACTACAAAGTCGAAGCGACCGCGAGCATCGGTGATTAGCCTTTGAAATTCCCGTGATTCTAGGATCGCGGCGGCTTGTTTTTGGGGTCCTGGACTGGGTACGATATAGAGATTCTCAATATTTGGGACTAACTGAATGCAAGCACTCTTAGACCCGTAGTAAGGTAAGGGTTGGGTCTTCGCTTCCGGTTCAGGGGTGACTTGGTGGAAATGAGCTTGGGAGGATGAGCGCAAATCGGCTTCAATTAAAAGGGTACGCTTACCCGCATGAGCTGACGCGATCGCTAAATTATAAGCTGTGGTGGTTTTTCCTTCTCCGTTAACCGTGCTGGCGATTAATACCACCTTCAGGGATTTATTCTCCCCACTACAGAGCTTACTCCGGAACCGTTCGTACACCTCTAAATAGGGTGAACTTGACTTGAGTAAAATACCCGTTTGTCCCAAATCGGGGTCAATGCTCATCACCACAGGCAATTCTGCCAAGACAGGGACATCATGTTGTGCCAGCAGTTGCTGGATTTCTTTCGCCGCATAGAGTTTGCTATCCAAGATAGCCAGGATCAGAATCACACCGCTAGCCGCAATTAAGCCGACAAAAGTTCCCCCAGCGAGGATAACAATCGGATTGGTTGATTCTTTCCCGCCTTTCTTCTGGACAGTAGGAGGCTGACCAACACTGAGATAGCTCACGGTTTCTGCGTCGGCGGCTTTGGCATCAATGAGTGATGCCTGTAATCTGTTGTAGAAGTCTTGTTTGAGCTGAAATTGCTGCGCCAAGCGCACCTGCTCAAGTTGTTTGGTGGGAATCTGTTGATAGTCTTTGAGCAGTTCCTGTCCAATTCTATTCGTAGTTTCTAGTTGGTCTTGCAGCGTATCACGTTGAGTCGATAATGATACCAATGTATCGGCTAATTGTTTCCGAGCTGGGTCAAGGCTGCTATCCGCTCGGATTTGCGGGGAGGTTAAAGCTTCACCCAAGCCGTTTCCTTGAACGATCTCAGCCGCTCGCTGTCCCAGCATTGCTTCATAAGTCCGTTGCTGTCGCTGTAACTCTTGGACATTGGGATGTTGGTCTCTATACCCTTGACTTGTGAGCAGTTTTATCTGGGTTTCAATTTGTTGCAGTTGTCCTCGTAAGCCAGCGATGGTGGGGTCAGCGCTGAGCGCTGAGTTGGTATAAGCTTGGTCAGCCGTCAAACCTAACCGACTTTGCAAACTAGCCATCTGACTCTCAATTCCTTCTAGAGTCTGTTGCAGTTGGCGTTGCTGTTGTTTGTTGGCACTAATTTGTGCCAGCAAGCTGTTATCTTCAGCTAAGGCTAAGGCGGCGCCCTCAATCCGGTTAAAGGTTTCTAGTTCTTCTTGTGCTTGTTTTAATTCGTTTTCCGCCTCGGCTGAGCGTTTTTCAATGGACTCAATAATCGCTTGCAGTCGTCCGCTATTAATTAAACGACTTTGCTCGATCATTTTCTGCATCAGCACTTCTACCGTTTTACCAGCTTGCTCCGGATCGTCATCCTTGTAGAATACTCCTATTATTGATGGAATCGCGGCTTCTTTGCCTCCTTGGGGCGGGTCGAACTTCAAGTCTACATTATCGAAGATCTTTTTAGGCTCAGAACGCACAGCTATTGCTGTGGCTTTAATTACATTTTCCTCTAAAAGATTCTCCTTTGTCAGTTGCAACCCCTGCTGCTGAATTTGGGTTCCGGTTTCCGAAAAGGTTCTCACCGGAGGGGTAACAGACAAAACTCCAACGGCTTCGTAAGACACAGCACTGGGGGAAGAGGGCATAATTGCCACAATGCATGATCCGCCAGTAATTAGAGCAAAAATACCTATGCCAATAAATTTATAGCGATCAAGGGCGATTAAATAGCGTTTAATTAAGGGAATAGTCATAGCAATTTAACTGAACGAGTCGTGCAAGCGGAGTCTAGGAAGGGGTGAATGAATGGAGGTATACTAAATTGAGGCAACTTATATCAAAGGGTCTGTGCTTGTATTCTAGCTCAGCACCTCTGTAGGATGATAGGGGAAGTGATGCGATCGCACAGCACGTCATACCCAGTTGCGCCTCATAGAGGTTGACGAAGGACGCTCCCCCAGCTCCCAGACGTTGCCTGCAACGTCTCTACAACCCCTTTATTCAGCAAGCCCTAATTATCATTATCCCCTGAGCCAAAAACATCCCCTACATTCTCAAAAAAGTTACGAAATCCGAGAAAATCGCTAAAGGGTCGAGTCACTAAACGTAAAGCATAGGTAACCTTGGCGATAAGGCTACGACCGACAACAATAACATCTTCATTCTGCAAGGGGACATTTTGCGCCAAATCACCCATGAGAACAGCTCTCCCATTAATGCGCTGTGTTACTACCTTCCCCTGTTCTGGATCAAAACGCATTAAGGCAATTTCACTTAAGTTCGCATCCTCCAAACTCGGCGCCAATGAGGTCAACGCATCAATAAAATTACTCCCATTGGGCAAATTCAGGTTGCCAATTCGACCATTGGGATAACTCAAGACTCGCAACGTAATTTGTGGTGTCGCTAGAGTCGAGCGAGAGGCGAGAGAGCGGTCATAATCGCTAATTGTACCAGTTTCTAATTCCAATACGACGACAGAATCCCCATCCCGCAGACGCACATCCGGTAAGGATGTAGCATTTTGCAGAGGCGTAAATAAGTCAATCTGTTGTTCAATAATCGAATTATTCACAGGAGAACGCCGACGCAGGATGATAGTACGCAAGTCAGCTAGATTCGTTGTCCCGCCAGCCGCTTGCAGAGCCGAAGTAAGCTGGGAACCGGGCGCTAGGGAGTAATAACCGGGTCGAGTTACTTCACCCGCAATCGTCACCGTGGCGGGACGCAATCCGGCTAGAACCACGGTAACATTTGGGTCAACTACAAATTCACTGAATGCGGCGGCTAGTTTATTTTGGACTTGGTCGGGAGTAAGTCCGAGAACGTTAATTTTACCGACTAAGGGAACTAATATATTCCCTTGTAAATCAATCGTGGCGGAAAAATTTAGGTCAGGAAAGCGTTCCACTGTAACCGCGATGGAATCACCAATACCGAGAACATACTCATTAAATTGAGTAGTAGGTACTCTTTGAGGCGATTCTTCTGGGTAACCTAGGGGTGGCGGTGGGGCAAAGGGATTAGGAACATTAATATTTACTCCCTCTGTCGGACTATTGATTTCTGGTGGAGGTGGCAATGTGGGAATTTGAGCCTGTTCTCTTTGAGTCGTTGGCACTGAGGTTTCTGTTATTCTCAAAGACGTTGCCCAAGCGATTGAATTAATTTGTCCTAACCAGCCAATTGCTATTAATGTGCCGATAGCACACCAATTAACTTTAGTCAAAATTATTCCCTCCAGTGACTCATCGTTGTTAGTCTCGTTCCCAGGCTCTGCCTGGGAATGCTCCTCCTGAGGCTCTGCCTCCTTTGAGGAACAGCTTCTTTTTTTTCGGCTATCTTTATTGTGCTATCGACACTAATAATACAAGTTGGGTTAAACCTTGGTCAGGGCGGGTTTAGTTACATCTAGGTGCTTTCCTAAATGATAATAGTAAAACCCGCCCCTACACAGGTTTGGGTTAAACCTTAGTTCGGGTGGGTTTAGTTACATCTAGGTACTTTCCTAAATGATAATAGTAAAACCCGCCCCTACCCAAAACCCGGTTCCCTCGAATGTCGTGAAAGGTCAAGACTTATCTTCTCCCGCCAAGGCTTTTGTCATCAACGTCTTTTGCACAGTTTGACTGAGAGATTCAGCTATCGGTTTGACCTCTGCCAAATCCCCTAACGGTTCCATCGGAATCTGGATAGAAACCGCTACCCATGGTACTCGCTGACGCTTTAACTGGGCAATTTGGTCAACCCAAAACCATTGACGGGTAGCTGGATGACCCCCTGTCGCCCAAGCGTACCACTGAACAACGGCGAAGGTTTGCTTTTGAGTCCAAGCGCGAAAGAGACGGGCATTAACTTGCGCCTGCTGGGATTTGGTTTCAACGGTAAAGTTTAAGCGTTGATGGGAATCTGTCTTCCATTGAAAGACACCATTAATATCCACCCATTCAACCTGAGGTTGATCAATCGGACCATTGGGAGGACGTAATAGGAGTAATACAGGTTTATCTAAGTCTCCCTTAATTTCCTGATAAGACCATTTATGCCCCCCTAAGGTTACAGTTTTTTGCTCTAGGGTTTCCCAGCCCGGAATTTCTAGCCCCTCAATTTGCAGCACTTTGATGCTACTGAAATTGGCAAATCTCGGTGGCTCAATCCACGACCAGTTGCCTGTCAAATAACTCGGTACTGCACCGATCGCGACAATGACTAACAATAACAGTAACACGATCGCGCGGTTGAATCGCAGGCGTTTAATCACCTGGCGCAGTCTTGAGGATTTCATCAGATTTGCCTTCATGGGCGCAAGAGTTTTGAGGAAAGTAGGGGCGGGTTTCACTATTATCGTTTCTTGTCCCACCTAAATGCAACTAAACCCGCCCTGACCGATGTGTAGGGGCGGGTTTCACTATTATCGTTTCTTGTCCCACCTAAATGCAACTAAACCCGCCCTGACCGAGTTTTGAATTTTGAGTGCAAGAGTTTTTAACATTTCAAATTCAATCTCCCTCAGATACGGAATGATGGGTTTGGGGTTCGGTATCAACATAACCTTCAATAACTTTAAGTAAAACCACTAACATTCCTAACATTCCCGCCGAATACAGATCTCCGCCCCAACTTTCATGCAGCCAATGGAATGCTCCATCCATGCCGGTGCCATGGAAGAATGTGAGTAGAGTATTGCGGATAATATTACCAATCACGCTAACCAACACCGCACCAATGAGTAACAATGTGGTCTTCTGTCGCGATGCCCACGCCCCACTCCAGTACAGCAGCATTAAACTTACATATAAACTGGTAAACAGCATCTTTAAGCCGGCACAGTGGGGGGCGACTTCGACAATTCGTCCGCCGACAAATAAGTTAATGCCAACGACATTAACATCAATGCCAAATTGAATCAAAATAAAGCCCGCAACTCCAGCAATAAAGCTCTGTAGGGGTAAGGCGTAGGGTTCGATTAGGTAAGGAAATGCAGTTGGTGTTGCTAGAATTACCAAGAGTAGGGGAAAACTTTGTAAGCGTAAACCAGGAATGCCTTTAAACCATAAACAAAGTCCCGCTAAAACCGTGGGAAAGGAAATATTAACCAGTTCCGATTGACCCGACAGATAAAAGACACCACCGACGGCGAGTAATCCTAACCCGACATAATTCGATTTATCCGGTATCGTTTGCCACTCCTGGCGGTGAGTCCAGGCGATGTAGGCAGCAAAAGGCAGTCCGATTAAACCGTGGCTAAAGTATTCATGCTCAATACTAATACTTTTATTCAGCCAGCCATCGTACCAGTGGATTAATAGGGGCGCATAGAGGATAATCAATAACGCCGCGATCGCACCATCCCACAGGTGACGGTCAATAGCAATGGGAATCTTTCGTCCAAGTTCCATGAGCTTACCCCGAAATTACAGCCGCCGGATGCGGTTCAAACAAGCTATTTAGGCAATCAACCACTCGCTCAATTTGAGCGTTACTTATTCCAGGATACATAGGCAATGATAGAATTTCCTGGCACAGGGTCTCAGCATGGGGGAAATCACCCTCTTGATAGCCCAAATAGTGATAAGCGGGTTGCAGATGGCAAGGGAGGGGGTAGTGGATACCCGTTTGAATCCCGGCTGCATTGAGTTTATCTTGCACGATTTGGCGATTCAGGGAACAGGCGGCGGTAATCCGAATCACGTACAGATGATATACATGACCTGTACCGCTTTGGTTTTGGATGGGGAGAATCCCTTTGTCGGCTAAGGGGGATAATAATTTGTCATAGTACTGGGCGGCGGCGTTGCGAGATTGGTTCCATTGGGACAAATGGGGTAACTTGGCGTTGAGAACCGCCGCTTGGATGGAATCTAAGCGACTGTTTTTGCCCAGTTGTGAGTGATAATATTTACGGGGTGCGCCATAATTCCGCAGCGATCGCAAGGTCTGATAGATATCGGGATCACTCGTCAATATGATTCCGCCATCGCCAAAGCAGCCTAAATTCTTACTCGGATAAAAGCTAAAGCCGGCGGCTTTACCCACCGAACCCGCCTGATACCCGTCCCGTTGGGCTAAATGGGCTTGGGCGGCGTCTTCAAATAGTAACAGGTTGTGGGTATTGGCAAAGTCGAGTGACTGCTGAGGCGATACCATCTGACCATAGAGGTGAACCGGTATAATCGCCTTGGTTTTGGGGGTAATTGCCTTTTGCGCCGCATTCAGGTCAATCAGGGCGGTGTTTGGGTCACAATCAACTAAGACGGGTGTCGCCTTTGCCTGAAGTACACCAATGAGAGTGGCGATGAAGGTATTGGCAGGAACAATAACTTCGTCACCGACACCAATACCACTTGCCTGTAATCCTAGCGCGATCGCATCCGTACCTGAAGCGACACCGACACCATAGTCTACACCAGACGCTGCCGCAAATGCCACTTCCAACTCGGCTAAGGCTTGACCTAAAACGAAATCGCCGCGCTGGATAACTGTCTGAATCGCTTGTTCAATGTCCGCTTGAATCGGCTGGTGTTGCAGCGTCAAATCAACAAAGGGAATGGTTTCTGGGGGTGGGGGATTCATGAATATACTACGAAAGAATAGGAGTTTGCTGAGTTAGGTTAGTTTATCCCTTATTTAATTTATGCCCGATAAGGCGCTAATGCCTACCCTAGAACTATCAAGTTTTGGTAAAGTTTCCGGTTAACCTGCGTTTGGGAGCAACGTTGTCGGGGCGGGTTTTACCGATAAGATTTTGACATCAACCCATAACTTAACTAAACCCGCTCTTGTTGAACCTAGGATTGTGATTAAACCCTGAATGATTTTTCTCAAAAAGCTACAATTGTAGCTAGGAGAGTAGCATCGGGAGAATCTCATGAATCGGCTACCACGTATGAACTTTAAGACCTTATTTGCCACTGCTCTTTGTTTGAGCCTAATTAACAGTGTAGACCTAGAGGTATCGCGCGATCGCATCAGCGCATCACTTGATATACGTCACGACGCCTACGCTAGAAGCAGTGGGGGACGCAGCGGTGGTGGTTCCTTTAGTCGCGGTTCATCCTCACGTTCGGGTTCCAGCAGTAGCAGCCGTTCATCTTCCCCTAGCCGTTCATCCTCCCCTCCATCATCGTCGAGAACATCTCCATCTCAATCTAATCCTACCAATAGAGGAACAACCGGGGGACGAGCTAGTGGCGGGACATTAGAGAAACCCACATCTCCAACTCCGACTCAAACCAAACCGAATCAACCGAGTCCCTCATCAACCCATCCCAGTCGCATCCCTCACCCGACTTATAGACAAGGTGGACATAGTTCGGTGGAACTCGAAATTGAAATTGAAAATGACGATGACGATTTCCAGAATTATCCGCCAACATCCTATCCAGGGACAACCTATTCAGCACCGCCTCCACAACCCAATCAAAGCCTGACCAATTCAGCACCCCCCGCACAACCCAATCAAAGCCTGACCAATCCGGGATCAACTACTAGTACAACTCCACCGCCAGCTACCGCGCCAGCAACGAATCCAACTCAAGCGGTGAACTCAACGAAATCAGCCAACTCTTTACCCGTCTTCATCATTTTACTCTTTTTTGGGGTCGGGATTTTCCTGGTGGTTTATCTACTAATCAGGTTAATTTTGTCTGTCCTAAAACGCCGAAAAGCCGCCACCAATGAGCTAGAAAATGATATTGTTACGGTGAGTAAATTACAGGTCGCTTTATTTGCTCACACCCCCAACTTGCAATCAGAGTTATCGGAAATCGCCTTAACTGTCGATACAACGACTTCCGAAGGCTTACTCGAACTGCTACAAGAATCGGCGTTAGTCTTGCTGCGTCATTCAGATACCTGGAGTCATGTATTAAGCAGTTCACAAAGCGTTAATATCGAGGAAGCCAAAACCCTATTTACAAAACTTTCGGTAGAAGAACGCAGCAAATTTAGTGCCGAAACCCTCAGCAATGTTGGCGGAAGAGTGCGGCAAAAAGTTCCGGTAATGCCCGATGCTCAAGAAGATCCAGCGGCTTATATTGTCGTGACGCTGTTAGTTGGAACAGCAGATGATCACCCGTTTTTTAGCGACATTCGTTCAACCGAAACCCTGAATCAGGCATTAAAAAAAGTGGCGTCAGTACGTCCTGAGTATTTGATGACCGTGGAACTGCTGTGGAGTCCTCAAAGTCAAGATGATAGTCTAACTTATGATGAATTGTTGACGGAATATACAGATATGATTCAAATTATTTAATTAATAAAAATGCCTCCTCATATCATGTCCGGTTGAATACCCATAATTACGGTGATGGGGAGTAGGGGCTTGGTAACCAAGCCCGTACATTTTTATTATGGGTGATGGGTTCGGACATGATATCAAGAGGAAATGTAGAGACGTTGCATGCAACGTCTCTACTAACGCAGGGGCTCCTTATCGATGAGAAAAAAACATGAAATTTATCAGTCCTAAACTAGATTATGCATTTAAAAAAATATTTGGTTCTGACCAAAGCCAAGAAATACTGATTAGCTTTCTCAATGCCATCATTTATAGTAACAAAAACGTTATTCGTTCTTTAACCATTCTCAATCCATACAATCCTGGTAAAGTTCGAGAGTTAAAAGAGAGCTATTTGGACGTGAGAGCCATTTTGTATGACGGCTCGACTGTTATTATTGAAATGCAAGTATCCAGCACAAAAGCTTTTGATAAACGGGTCACGTATAACCTCGCTAAAACTTACGCAAATCAGTTAGGCGTTGGCGAAGGTTACTGGCTGTTAAATCCAGTAATTGCTATAAATATTGCTGATTTTATCATGTTTCAAGAAACCCCTAAAGTTGTGACAAAGTTTATTTTCAAAGAAGAGGAAGAGTCATTTAGGTATAAAGCCGTCGAATTACAACTCATTTTCCTAGAATTACCGAAATTCAATAAAACCTTGTCTGAGTTAAACAGTTTGACGGACAAGTGGATTTATTTTATTAAAGAAGCAGCAACCTGGGAAAGCATTCCAGCCCCCTTAGCGGAAGTATCTGCAATAGAGAAAGCGTTAAATATCGCGAATCAAGCGAATCTCACCCTAGAAGAATTGGAGGAATTGGAGCGGCGAGCCATAATGTTACAAGATGAAACAGGGCGAATCATTCAAGCTAAAGATGAAGGAATTCTACAGGGAAAGCTAGGAGTAGTAATAACTTTACTCCAGCAGCGTTTTGGCGAAATTCCTAAAAACATTAGCCGCAAAATCGAAGGCTTGTCTGGGAAAGATTTAGAACGCTTAGTTCAGACAATTTTAAGCTTTAATAGTCTGGAGGATTTGTCGATTTGGTTAGAACAAGATACATCGGCGGAATAAGTTGGGAGACTGATAGTTGTCCGAATTTTTGGCTCTAGCAAACCTAATTGAACGTTACGTGTTTTCGCTGACCTTTTCCTACCCTCATCTCCTCTCAACGTTGAGACCAAGGAATCTCAGACTTATCCGCCAAGAAACTTGCCACAGCCGCCGCACCATAGCGATTGAGATGACTCGGATCAGCAAAATACTGATTTTGATTTTTCCATTGCTCTGCTAAATCAACAAAAACAAACTCATTCTGAGCCGCCTTCTGCTGCATTCGCTGTCGAAACTGCCGTTCCCTCGTTAAACGCACCCCATCCAAATAATCTTCACTCAAAGGCAAATTAACAATTACCAAAGGAATCTGCTGCTGTGCTAAAAATGCCTGAATCGAATTCAACGCCACCGCCTGGGGACCGGCAAAGCTAAAGGGTTGATAATCCGCATCATAGCGCCCCGCCACACGGGGATTTTGCTGATAGTAAGTTTTCGGGTCAAATTTACTATCCATCGGCAAAAAGCCATTGGCATCCATCGCGATCGCACTGTATCCTGTAGTATTACGTGCCAGTGCTAGTCGTTGCGGTTGGCTTCCCCCTAACTGAGTTAAGAGTAACCGAGTCTCTGGGGTGGGGACGGGATTGCTACTGGTTTCAAAGGAAACTCGGGTTAACCGCCAGCGTTCCGCCGTGTCATTAGCAGGTATAGTATTTCCCGGTTGTGTGGATTTATCCGAATCGGGACTCTGGGTAATTGAAGCAGGAATTTCTTCACAAGTATCTGGAGTTTTGGTCGTCGATTCTGGTAGTTTGGGGCGATTTCCTGCCATTAACTGTTGATATCCAGCCGATGTTGCCAAACTATTGTAGGTTTTATCTGTTCGCCCACTATTAAACGCCCGCACGCCATCTGCCCAAATAACCAGGCGCGGGAGTTGTTCTGGCGTTAAGAGTTGTCGCAGTTGAAAATCAACCACTTGAGCCGTCGCCCCATTCACGCCAAAGTTGAAAATTTTTAAACCCCCTTTACCGTAACGCGCCAGAACTTGTTGCAGTTGTTGCGGATCAACACCAACTAATGCTCGTGAACTGCCCACAATCAGGACATCTGGAGGACCTACGGCGGCGACATAAGACAGATACAGCAGGAGTTGTTCTTCAAAGATGGGGTTATCAAAGCTGGCAAAGGGTAGAGGAGAGGTTTTTGTCGTTGCTTTTTGTTGGGCAACATCTAAGTTCCTCAGATATTCTGCCACCTTTTTCTGAGCAAACGCCCGTTTCGGACTATCCGGTGACACCGATTGCATCGCCTCAATTGCTTGCATCCACCCTAAGACAACCAAATCCCAATCTTGGGGGGATTGGGCAGATTGAGCCAGATTCGCCGCCCCCGTCGCTTTGTCAATTGCTTTGGTAAAGGGATCAACTTGGGACTGACAGGATGGGGGATTTTCCACCGCTAGAATGGATTCAGTCTGAGAAGATAAATCCTGATCTGCAACCGTATCAGGGGGTGAATTGAAGGAACAGCCAGTTACCCCCATCAATAATGCAGCGAGGACAGTATAGGGACGTTTACAGTAGAAGTTAGCCATAAGGCGATCAGTATTCCTCTAATCGTCAAATCGATGAACATTTGTCGAGTTTGTGGACATAAACCGTGTCTACGTTGAAACCTGTAGTTTTTCCCTAAGAGAATCTCCAGTTTTCAACTTGGACGGGGTATAAGTGTAACCGTCAGTTTTCCACAAGAGGTGGAAATACTTCCAATTAATGCTTTGCAGTTTTCCTTCTGTAAGGGAACGCCAGAAGCCCCACAGTAAGCACATTGGTGATTCCACTTTGCACCGCTCAACGCGGTAAAAACAGGGTAGCCTTTTGAGATTGAACCGCGATCCCGGTAAACAGCTTTCCTGGATCAATTCCGACTACGATATCTTGGGTTGCTTCCCCCGATGGCTCCTTAAGTAACTGGACTTGAAATAACCCCAAGTCGTTGTGTATAACCTTGGCTTTACCGCTCCCTAGCCAACGCCTAACACGGCTGGCTTTAGCTGGTATTAATGGTTTACCTTTCGGTGATAAAACTGGTACACGAATCATGGGTATAAGCCTCTCGTGTGAGTCGTAAGTCCCCTCGACCACCGTTAACAAGATGTCCTTTCCGCAAGCACCTATAACAAGTAGGTTTGTAGATAATCCAGACTGGGGAAGTATCCGGAAGTACGTACCAGTTAACGGCTAATCAGGTCTATTCAACGCTTACGTTGCCAGTCCTGTTCCTGGCAATCCCTGACTTCAAGCGATAGCTAAGTCAGGGTTGTTGAATATGCTCAAAATCGGGATCGTAATAATCGGTTATTGGGATAATTCTCCCCCATCTCCCCCATCTTCCTCATCTCCTGGAGCCCCTCCGCCCCCCGCCAAGAGAACTACGGCAAAAATCGATCTAACGCGGTCTTCAATTGTTCAATTTCCGCCTCCATGTTACCTTCATCAGCCGCCCGACCGATACATTCAGTTAAATGCTCATCTAAAATAACTCGGGCAACTCGATTTAATGCGCCTCGAACCGCCGCAATTTGCACCAGCACATCTGGACAGGGGCGGCTTTCCTGTACCATCGTCTTAATCCCTCGGATATGTCCTTCAATTCGAGAAAGCCGATTGACAATTCGCCGCAGAGACTCCTCATCATGAACATGGGTGTGGCTAGATGCAGCATGATCATGATCATGATCACCATGGCTGGTGTGGCAGGATTGATTCAGTGACTGTAAGTCTGAGTCTGAGCGAGTATAGGTTTCATTAATCAATGGCTTAGCTCCAGTTCGGGATTGGCAACATTTATGGGTTGGTTCTTCTGTTCATAGTAATCCAGAGTCGAGATGTTTGGGAGCAAG
The DNA here is from genome assembly GCF_040219735.1 of Coleofasciculus sp. G1-WW12-02. NCBI lineage: Bacteria > Bacillati > Cyanobacteriota > Cyanophyceae > Coleofasciculales > Coleofasciculaceae > Coleofasciculus > Coleofasciculus sp. G1-WW12-02. The sequence goes on from NZ_JAVJRX010000192.1 coordinate 23,969, forward strand.
GTTTTCCAATGGAGGGGAACCGCTCATCGCTGAAACACTTTTGGCTCAAAGAACGTCCTGGATTAACCAGCCAATGTTAAGCAATTGTGACAATAATTTGGATAGATGATCATAGATACATATAACTGAACTCAAGAATAAGGCTATGCGATTGACAACGTTGTTCCCTCGGTTACGCCAAATCAGCGCTTATGTGATTGCGATCGCAACAGGTGTTCTGTTGACGGTTGGGTTTTATAATGTCTTACCCTCTCACGCTGAACCGGTCTTGAAAAATGAACCCGAATCTCCCATAGTTCTCGCCCAACGCCCACCCATTACCGATATCGGCGGCAGTTTTGTTACAGCGGCGGTGAATCAAGTGGGACCTGCGGTGGTGCGGATTGACACGGAACGCACAGTGACACGCCGCCTCGATCCATTTTTCGATGATCCGTTCTTCCGGCGGTTTTTCGGGGAGGAGGCGCTTCCCCAAATGCCCCAAGAACGACGTCTGAGGGGTCAAGGTTCTGGCTTTATTATTGACCCGAGTGGTGTGGTTGTCACCAATGCCCATGTGGTAGACCGGGCTGATAAAGTAACGGTAATTCTCAAAGACGGACGCCAATTTGAAGGAAATGTCCAGGGTGTCGATGAAATAACCGATTTGGCGGTGGTCAAAATTGATGGCAACAATTTGCCTGTTGTCACATTGGGAGACTCCACTAATGTGCAAGTCGGGGATTGGGCGATCGCAGTGGGCAATCCCTTGGGGCTAGATAATACCGTGACGCTAGGGATTATCAGTACTCTCCAGCGATCGAGTGCAGAAGCCGGGATTCCCGAAAAACGACTCGATTTTATTCAAACCGATGCGGCGATTAACCCCGGCAACTCTGGTGGTCCACTCTTAAACCAACAGGGACAAGTGATTGGTATCAATACCGCCATTCGTGCGGATGCGATGGGAATTGGTTTTGCCATTCCCATCAATAAAGCCAAAGAAATTACCGCCAAATTGATGCGCGGTGAAAAAGTTGTCCATCCGTTCATCGGCATTCGCATGACAACTTTAACCCCTCAATTGGCGCAAGAAAATAATCGCGATCCAAATTCCTCATTCATGGTACCGGAAGTGAATGGGGTTTTAGTCGTGCAAGTTGTGCCAGATTCACCAGCGGCGGCGGCGGGTATGCGTCGTGGGGATGTCGTCACGGCGATTAATGGACAATCTGTCAATAGTGCACAACAGTTACAACGCCTGGTGGAGAATAGTGGTGTGAATCAAGTTCTCCAAGTCAAAGTGGTGCGGGGTAATCAGACGAAAACTTTATCAGTACGCACCAGCGAAATGCGAGAAACGACTTAGTGCCCAGAGGTACAGTAGCTAATGTAGAGACGTGCCATGGCACGTCTCTGAACAAGATTATAATCCAGTTAGTTACTTACCGATAGTTACCCGATATCTCCTGAATATGTGCATACCATACCTTTAAACGGGGATCTCCTCTCCCCATTAAACTGTCTAACAACCTACACCAAGAATCTTTATGTTGTTCTTTTTCCAGAAACTCCAACGATGTTTGCCTTGATAGGTCAAACAAAGGCTTTTCCAGCCAAGCGATTAAGAGAAACCCCATGCAAGAGGAGGCGATTGAAATCGCTGCTACACAAACCAAGTCCGCCTGCGCGGACTAGATTATAAAGGGGGTGGCTAACCCGGATTTGGTATGAAACGTCAGGTAAGGATGCAAGGTAGAAGGACATGATAGTATATCCGGTAGTATCGGACAACCCGCCAGATTTTAAGGCACTAAAGTGCTTACTACAAACAGGTCTATTCAGGAAATTTTTGCTCAGATGAGGCTATGGCTTTAATCGTCTCAATTCCCCATTCGGCTAAGGGGTGATTTAAGGTGGCTAAATAGTCCCATCCTTGGCGATACATGAGCAGTAATTCAGCAAGGTTTTGCTTTTCTTTGTCGTCCCCAGCCGCTTGTCGGATAATTTCTGCTAATAATTCTGGTGAATTTAAGTTTAATGTAGTATCCTTGAGATTAACTCCACTCAGGTTAGCACCACTGAAATTAGCCTCCTGCAAATTAGCATGACTGAGATCTGCCCTAGTCAAATTAGCGCTGACTAAACGCGCATGACTTAAGTCTGCTTCACTCAAATTCGCCTCGCTTAAATTCGTCAGACTCAACTCACTCCAACTGAAATTGGCTTTATATAAATTGGTCTGACTCAAATCAGCGTTAATCAAAGTGGCATTGCTCAGATTGGCTCCGACTATTGTAATGCCAGTTAATTGAGCGCTGATTAATTGAGCGCCGATTAGTTTGGCACCGCTGAGATTTGCATTAATCAAATTGGCTTCTATCAGGATGGCATCGGTTAAATTCGTGGCAACTAAGATGGCACCACTAAGGTTGGCATTCAGGAATAGGGTTTGACTTAAGTTTGAGCCGAATAAAAGTGTGTTGCTAAAATCAGCATGGCTGAAGTTCGCCTCTTGGAGTTTTTCAGTAATGAGTGTTGCACCTGGTAAGTTAATCCCCGAAAAGTTTCGTTGATTCTGGCTATATTGCTGAAGCAGTTGATTTTCTTTGTTCATTTTTACTAATAAGTGATAACTTATAAGATCTCAACCCCAGCCCCTCTCCATCCCCCCTAGCCCCCCTTTGAAAGGGGGGAATGAAGGGAGAGGGGAGCAAGAGATGCTAATCCATCAAATTAGGTGTGCCACGCTACTATTTTTTATGCAATTTGCAAGGCGATTTTTCCGGTGGTTGATCCTGATTCTATAGCTTGATGAGCGCTAACGGCGTCGGGGAGGGGAATGGTTTGAGAGAGGTGAATGTTTAGCTTACCTTTATCTATCCACTGGGCGCATTGTTCGAGAATCTCGGTTTGGTGTTCCTGCGCCGCAACCAATCCTTGGAGTGCTGGTGTTAACATGAGTTCTAAGCTAATCCGCAGATTTCGCGATCGCGCCGTTTTCAATTTCCCAATATTATAGTCAGGTTCGAGGATGGTAACCAAATCCCCGTAGACTTTCACGGCGGCAACGGTGTCGTAAAAGGTTTGACCCCCCACAGTATCAAAGGCGACATCTACACCCTTTCCCTCTGTCCAATCTAATGCAGCTTGGGCAAAGTCGGTTTGTGTGTATAGAATCGGTTCGTCTGCGCCGAATTGACGCACCAATCGGGCTTTTTCCTGGGAACTTACCGTCGTACACACATCAGCCCCTTTGATTTTGGCAAGCTGAATGGCAACATGTCCAACACCACCAGCACCGCCATGAATCAGCGCCGTTTGTCCGGCTTCTAAGCGCCCTCGGTCATATAATGCTTCCCAGGCGGTAATTAGGATTAAAGGGGCGGCGGCGGCTTCTGTAAATGACAAGGATTTGGGTTTTCGGGCGACCCAGCGTTCATCAACAACTGTGAGTTCGGCATAATTTCCTGTACCCGATTTTCCTAATCCACCGGCACAGAAATACACCTCATCACCTACCTGAAATCGGCTGACAGCAGAACCCACGGCTTCCACGACACCCGCACCATCACAGCCTAAAATCGCAGGCATTTCGTCGGGATAGAATGTGCCACGGCTTCGTAGTTTAGTGTCGATGGGGTTAACGCCTGCGGCGTGGAGTCGCACTAAGATATCTCTATCGGTTTGCAGTTTCGGTTCGGGTACATCCTGCAATTGCAGCACCTCTGGCTTACCCGGAGTAGTCATGACGACGGCTTTCATTTCTTTGTCCTTTGTCATTCGTCCTTTGTCATTTGTCCTTTGTCAGTTGTCCTTTGTCAAGGAATAGGGAATTTTATCTAAAAACGGTAACATAAAGATACAAAATATCTCCTCTGATGCCTGATAACTTATCTGACTTTTCACGCCTGAGTCGGGGCGGGTTTAGTTACATCAGGTTGCAACCGAAAAGATAGTTGTAGAGACGTTGCATGCAACGTCTCTACAACTGACTTTAGCCTAGCGTTACTAGCTATTTATACTTAATTCTCGGATCAACTAGTGCATAAGAAATGTCAACGACAAGATTAACTAGGACAAAGATAATCGAGATAACAACGACGCCGCCTTGAACAATGGGATAGTCTCGTGCCAAAATTCCTTCGTAAATCCAGGAACCAATTCCGGGCCACGAGAAGATGGTTTCGGTTAAAATAGCACCGCCTAAAAGTGTACCAAACTGCAACCCAATAATTGTCACCACAGGCAACAGAGCATTTTTTAATCCATGGCGAAGAATTACCCAACGTTCGGGAATACCTTTTGCCCTCGCTGTGCGAATATAGTCCTGGGAGAGAACCTCTAACAGAGAAGAACGAGTAATCCGAGCTAAAATAGCTAAGGGAATTGTGCCGAGGGTTAGGGCGGGTAAAATGAGGTGAGATAGAACATCTTGCAATAGGTTGATATCTAGTTTTAGAATAGCATCTAAGAGGTAAAATCCCGTAATCGGTTGAAAGCTTAATCCCGCTTCAATACTAATCCGTCCACTGGGGGGAAACCAGTTCAAGGTAATAGCAAATAGGTAAATTAAAAGTAATCCTAACCAATACACAGGCATGGAAACCCCCAGTAATGAGCCAATCATGGTTATGTTATCGGCGGGACGATTCTTGTAAACCGCCGCTAAAACTCCAGCCGGGATTCCCAGAATGACGGCGACTATCATGGCGGCTAGGGATAATTCAAATGTGGCGGGAAAGCGGGTTATAATTTCATCAATAATGGGAATACCGCTGATAATACTGGTGCCGAAGTCGAGATGGAGTAGATTGTTGATAAAAGTGAGATATTGCAGGGGTAGGGGTTGATTTAAACCCAGTTGTTCTCGTAACGCTTCTACCTGTTCGGGAGTCGCTCGTTCTCCTAGCATAACCGTTGCTGGGTCACCGGGAATTAGGTGAAGGAAGAGGAAGACTAACAGGGTAATACCGAGAAGAACCGGTAACAGGTTCAGTAGACGCTTGATGATATAGTGAGTCATCTTCGGGTTTAAAGTTTTTCACCTCAAGTCTTTATCCTATGATGGTTTTTACGGTTAAAATGGGCGCACGTCGGTCATTGGTGTCAACTTAAGCTAAAAAAGAAAGCAATACCTTAATCTGACCCCACCCTAACCCTCCCCTTATAAAGGGGAGGGAACCGACAGGGAACATTTCCCCCCTTAGCAAGGGGGGATTAAGGGGGGTTATTTTCAAGGTAAAGAGATTCAACATTTCACACGGAAAGCTTTTCGCTCTAATGATTTCCCTCTCGTCTCTTTTTTTGAGACAAAGGTGTTGTTATTTTACTTATTTTGTTATAACATTGTTACAAGTAATAAATACATTGAATATTACAGAAGG
>NZ_JAVJRX010000193.1:0-36458 GCF_040219735.1 Coleofasciculus sp. G1-WW12-02
CCTTACCCCAGAAATGGGAGACAATAGGAGGGGCAACCATACCCCTCCACCCCGAAAGGGGGTATGCTTCTTAAACCGCTACCGCGCGTTCCTCTCCGGTCTGAAGACACGGAGTTTCCCGCAACGGAAGAGTTTTTATGACTGCTTGAAGAGTAAATATCTAGAATTTAGTTGTGTTGGAGGTATTTTCAGTGGCAGTGTCTAGGGGCAGTAAGCATCAAACCGATCGCATCGAGTCTGAACAACGACAAACCTATCGTTATCGTCGGCTTTCTCGTCAACGCCGCCCTCGACAAACCTTGCCCCTGGGAGAGGATATTAATCCTCCCTCATCTTCCCCATCACAACACCTTCGGCGCCCCATTCAACTGCGTGCGGTTCAGCCTAATTCTCAAAACCCCAGTCGCCCCAAACCCTTACCCCTAAATCGTTCTGCCCAGTATCCCAGTGAATCCTCGATTTACGCAAATCTGAAGCTACCAAAACTCCGGGCGATTAACGGGATACCCATCAGAGAAACTTCTCTGGGGAATCGTCGGATGAGTCACCCTCCGGCTGCAACTCCCCTATCCCAACCCTTGAACCCACGTCAGGAAAATAGCCTCCGTCGGCAAAAGCAGCGCTCAACTGTCTCGACTCAATCAGAGGCTAAACCGAAGCGTCAATCGTCTCGTTCTCAACCCGCCCAGACAGGGAAATCCCGGCGCACTCGGCATTCCCAAAAACGCTCTGTGGGTATATGGATTCAGATTATCCGCCTCCTGATTCTCGGCGTTGGCATTGGCGCGATCGCAGGAACTCTATTATCAGTATTAGATCCCACCAGCAAAATGTCGATGCAATCGAGTGAAGCGGCGGAGGGGAACCCTCAAGAAAGCCCGACGAATCAAATTACCCCAGCCCTCCCATTGCGCCAAGAAATCACTCCCCTGAAATCCCAAGTGCAAACCTTACTCGCCAAAAATCCTAAATTGCAACCTGGTGTTTTTGTGGTGGATTTAGATACAGGCGCCTACTTAGACTGGGAAAGTAACTCCATCTTTCCCGCCGCCAGCACGATTAAAGTCCCGGTTCTAGTCGCATTCTTTCAAGATGTCGATGCGGGCAAAATTCGCTTAGATGAACCCCTAACCATGACACCAGAAATGATCGCCAAAGGTTCAGGGGACATGCAATATCAAAAACCTGGGACGCAGTATAGTGCCTTGGAAGTGGCAACCAAGATGATTACCATTAGTGATAATACCGCCACCAATATGATTATTCATCGCCTCGGCGGTATCCAAGCTGTTAATCAACGGTTCATATCCTGGGGATTAACCGCGACGGCAATCAATAACCCCTTACCGGATTTAGAAGGAACGAATACCACCAATGCCAGAGATATGGCAAACTTGCTGTATAAGGTGAATCAAGGGGAATTATTGACTTTGCGATCGCGCGATCGTTTGTTGGATATCATGCAGCGTACCGTAAATAATTCCCTAATTCCTCAAGGATTAGGTAAAGGGGCGATGGTTGCCCATAAAACGGGGGATATTGGTTCAGTGTTGGGAGATGTGGGTATTGTGGATATGCCCACAGGTAAACGGTATCTCATTGTCACCTTGGTGAAACGTCCCCACAATGATGCGAGTGCCTCGGAGTTAATTCGTAACCTTTCCCGCACGGTTTATGACTATTTCCATAAACCAGCAGTGACACCGAGTCTGAACTCGATGCCGATTAGCACACCTGCCATGATGGTGAGTGGATTGCTGATTGGTTTACAGGGGACGATTTTGTAATTGTCTTATGTCTGTCTTATGCCTTTTGTTATTCGTTAATTTGTAGGGGCGGGTTTTACAGATAACGTATACCTACACATTGATAACTTTACTAAACCCGCCCTTCTAGGGAAGCTGGGGCAGAGATTTCTTAACCAATGAATGACCAATCACGACGCCTCCTGCTGTGACATTTTGAGATCAAAATTTTGCTTCTTTGTGCTTTCATTCACCATTTGGTGAATCTCCGCCATTGCATCGTCTAGGCGTTCTCTGGCTTGTTCTACGGCTTCCTGACAGCGTTAGGAAAACACCTACAGTTCCTCGTTCCCTGTTCCCCCTGAAGATTATCTAAAGTTATAGCCGACTCCCAGTAACAGTCCCACAGCCGGGTTATCAAACAGCGAGGCGCTCACGGAAGCCGTTGCTGTCAATTGAGTCGCCAAAGGTACATCCACACCTCCCGTAGCCAGCAAATCCACTGAACTGTCATCTCCTGTAGAGATAGCGATTCCAGCGCCAATATAAGGAGAGACTCTAGCACCCACGTCTTCGGTGATGTCCGCCGTCACCTCGGTGACACCAGGGGTAAAGTCAAGAGTTACAGGTAGCAGAATCGTGGGCTCATCTTCAATGAGGACTGATGGACGAACCGATACATTGCTGGTTAAGCCAATTTTGCTGAAGATAGCGAAGCTTGTTTCACCCAGAGCCGTATCACCATCTCCCAGTCCAATATTACCGCCAATTCCGATATAGCTTGAACCTGAACGAGTCGCTCTACCCGGCGATATCTCTGTTGTATCAATGTCTAGGGGTTCGGTTGGAGCATCCGGTGGAGGTACGGTTTGCTGAGCCAGGTTTTTTGGGGGAGTTGCAGGGAGTATATTTCCTGCATCGCGAGTTCGGTTGAGTTCTGAATGATTGGTGGGTAAACTGCTCTCATCGAGAGACACTGCTGAACCTTTTAAACTCTGTGCACTGGTTGAAACATTTTGCCACGGATATGGCGAATCCATTCCCTGGTGAGCAGAGGCTTCCGCCGTTTCCGCTCGAACTGAGGGTATACTCGACACTATTATCAACGCAATAGTACTGAGCAACGAACAAGTTTGTCTAAAAGCGAAACTATTCACACTTATACCTTCTGAGTAGAGAAATCCTGTCAAAACGTGCTATTAAAATCTATGGGTATCCTTAACCACCAAATTGGGCAGAAAATGGCACGATTCCCTAGATTTAGCTAGAAAAAGCTTAGCGGTGATTACTCGGTTTGACTTCTACCTAGAGAAAATATAATATCTACCTGAAGGTAGATAGAGCCGCGAGCGTCGGTATAGTAACGACAGCAGTCTTTAAAAAGGTTTCTGTACACAAGCGGTCACAATCTGAGTATTTGTCATGGTTTGCGTAGGCTCTCACGCATTTAAATTGGGAATGGGTAGCGAGCTTGCTGGCTCGGATTACGCAGTAAAATCGTTAAGGTTTAAATGCCGAACAGCTTAGTTGTGAGCCAAGCATCTCTCCAGATTCTGTGCGCGATCGCTCCGTTCAGAATGGTGTATTATAACCGTGCAAAGTATACCTTAAGTTAAATTGCCTGTTTCACTGCATTCAGTTCAAAATGCCAGTGAGGGACGCTGAATGGGAAATCAGTATTATTTGTTATGGATATCAGCACCGTTTGGGAAGACTTAGCTTGGCAACAAGGCGGCAAAATTGTTTATTTAATTCTAGATGGGGTGGGCGGATTACCTGATCCAGACCGAGGCGGGACGGAATTACAAGTCGCCCAGACGCCGAATTTAGACAAATTGGCAAAAGAATCCAGTTGTGGTCTATTAGAAATTGTCGGTCCGGGAATTACACCGGTGGATGTTGTCCCGCGTCCCGGTGGAATGAAACAGCGGTTTCAAACGCTGCAAAAGGTTTATGGGGAAAAGTACAATTTCTATTTCCTCCATGTTAAGCATTCCGATAGTAAGGGAGAAGATAGTAACTTCGAGGGTAAGGTAAAGGTCATTGAAGAAGTCGATCAGCTTTTGCCTTTACTTACTCTACTCAATCCTGATGTGTTAGTCGTGAGTGCGGATCATTCTACACCTGCGATAATGGGACAACACAGTTGGCATCCTGTCCCAGTCATGATTCATAGCAAATATGCCAAAGTGGATGACGTGGCGACATTTGATGAATATGCTTGTGGGCGGGGGATGTTAGGATTACGTCCTGGGGTGCAGTTGATGGGGTTAGCGTTGGCACATGGGGGACGGTTACGCAAGTATGGGGCGTAACTGTTGTAGAGACGTTGCATGCAACGTCTCTACCATAAGATGCGTCCTAACCGCTATGGCGATTGCTATAACACCTAATACCTAACACTTACCCCCACCACAATACTTATTCAGCAACCCCTAAAATCTCAAACATTGAGCTGTCCCATCATCCTCAAACTCCTGTTGCCCAATCCCCACTAACTCCACAATAACCCGTCGCTCTGGAGGTGTCCATTCTCCTTGGCGTTCCCCAATCGCCACCACCCATTGCTGTCCCTCTGGATAAACCCGATATGTCGTTGTTGCCCAAGCCCCCCCTTGATACTCAAAACTTTGACCATCATCTTCATACATCGTCCACTCACCTGTTCCCGCCCACACTCGCAGCGTTAACTCATCCAGGGGACGTTCTTGAGTCTGTTGCATCACAGAACCCATGGGAATAATCGCCCCCGCAGGACTATAGAGGGGCATTCGTTCCAAGGGTGCATGGGCAAGAATGTGCGTAGGTCCGTGATAAGACTCACCCGTCCACCAGTCATACCAAGTGCCTTGGGGCAAGTATACTGCCCGATGATCCATACCGGCGCGGTAAATGGGTGCTGCCATTAAAAAGGGTCCGAGTAAAACTTGGTCGTAGAGGCTATAGGTTTTTGGGTCGTTAGGAAACTCATAGACTAAGGGTCGCAGAATGGGGGTGCCGGTGCTAGCCGCTTGCCAAAATAGGGTATAAAGGTAGGGCAGCAAACGATAGCGCAGTTCTATATAATCACGGCAGATCGTTTCCACCTGCTCCCCAAACACCCACGGCTCATGTTGGGCTGTCCCCATCATACTGTGACCCCGCATCAGGGGATAAAGCATTCCTACCTGCATCCACCGGGCAAAGAGTTCAGCATTGGCATTACCCGCAAAGCCACCAATGTCAGCCCCGACAAAGGCTACTCCCGATAACCCTAAGTTGCACAGCATCGGTAGGGACATTTCCAGATACTCCCACAACGAATGATTATCACCCGTCCATACCGCCGACCAACGCTGAATCCCGGCAAAACCCGATCGCGTGAGGATAAACGAACGGGAATCCGGACGCCATCGATGCATCCCTTCCCGACTCGCACGCGCCATCATCTGCCCGTAGAGGTTGTGGGCTTCAGCATGGGTGGTGCGCTCGTTAGCTGGTCCTTGGGGCGCATCCAGAGGAAACCAAATTTTCTCCCCTTTATCCCCAAAGGGGCGATCATTGAGGGCGGGTTCGTTCATGTCGTTCCAAATCCCGGCTATCCCTAACTCGGTAAAGCCTTGGTGCAAGTTCGCCCACCAGTCGCGGACGTCGGGGCGCAGAAAGTCGGGGAAAACAGACCGATCTGCCCAAGCATAGCCGTAGAATATCTTGCCATCGGCTCGTTGGATAAAGTAGTTTTGCTCAAGTCCTTGGTCTAAAATGGGGTAGTTATAGTCCGGATCATATTTCACCCCCGGATCATTAATCACCACCGTCTTAAATCCATCCTCGGCTAGCTGACGGATGAGTTTGCCTGGATCAGGAAAGCGTCTGCCATTCCAGGTAAATACTCGATACCCCTGCATATAGTCAATGTCCAGATAAATCACATCACAGGGAATACGTCGGGTGCGAAATTCCTGGGCAAGTTTATAGATAACCGCTTCGGTGTCATAACTCCACCGACATTGTTGATAGCCCAGCGCCCACCGAGGGGGTAATGGCATTCGACCCGTTAGTTCGGTGTACGTGGAGAGGATTTGCTGGGGCCGAGGTCCATAGATGATATAGTAATCTAGCTCACTATCTCGTGTTTCCATTTGCCAGACTCCGGGTTGTTCTGCTCCCAGATTAAATCGGCTCCAAAAGGTTGTATTTAAGAAAACGCCATAAGCCAGATGGGGACGTAGAGCGATCGCAAAGGGAATCGCCACATACATATCATCGGTGAGGACACCATAATCTAAGGCATCAAAAGTCCAGTTTGTTTTGTGCTTGGCGAGTTGATCGAGTCCTCTAGTCGTCTCACCTAATCCGTAGAAATGTTCATCGGCTTCGATGCGTTTCCAGGTTGCTACTGCACCCGTTCGCCACCCCATATTCAGGGCGGTATCTTGGGCAAAGGGTTGACCCTCGCTATCAAAACATTCTAGGCGACAGGGATCACGGTGAATATGCAAGTCCAGCGCCTCGGTCTTGATTTCAATCCTTGTCGCCGTTTCCTGAACCTGGAACGGTACAACAGACCATTCTCTATCATCACGGGTTACTGCCCAGGAACGACGCGGTTTGAACTTTCCTTGAGGCGCTAAACGCACCCGGATCAGGTTGGGTGCTAATACTCTTATTCTCAGACGAGGACCGCCACAGTCAATCTCAACTCCCTGTTCGTCTTGGGTAACCCCTTGCACGGCTTTGAGTGTCAACCAAGGGGTTGATTCTGTGGGGATTAAGTGGTCAGTTTCTGGCATATTCGGTGGAGACGATTCTGGTTAATCGATAGTGAGCGATTAGCGATCAACTAGTAATCTAGATGTAGTGTGTTTTTCGAGTATCTATCCTGAGGGGAATCATTGCATAGCCTATCCTGTTTTTTCTCAAGGATGAACCCTAACATAAGCCCATGACCTGGACTCCGGAACAAATCCTCGCACTCGCCCCCGATGCTAAGTCTGCCCAAAATGGTCAAGGCTTGGCACACTTATCAAAATGGCAAGGATTGGGACAGAATCAGGATGCGGTGTGGGGAGAATGTCTTGGAAGTGGAAGTCAACCCTATCAAACCCAAATCGATTTAGGCGAAACGGCGTTTAAATGCAGTTGTCCGAGTCGTAAATTTCCCTGCAAACATGGACTCGGACTCTTATTACTCTTCGCCAATCAACCCGATAGTTTTAATCAAAATCAATCCCCTGATTGGGTCAACGATTGGATTACCACTCGCCGTCAAAAACAAGTTAAAAAGGTAGAAAAATCAGAAAACGTTGCTGATCCCGTTGCTCAAGCCAAACGCGCCGCCAAACGGGAGGAAAATGTGGCAGGGGGTGTGCAAGAATTAGACCGTTGGTTGCGCGATTTAGTCCGTCAGGGATTAGCCAAGTTACCGGAAAAAGACTATAGTTTTTGGGATACGGTCGCCGCCCGGATGATTGATGCTCAAGCCCCCGGATTGGCGCGTCAGTTACAGGAGATGTCGGGTATTCCTTATACGGGGGTGGGTTGGCAAGAACGCCTTTTGCAACGGTTGGGACGCCTGTATCTATTACTCCAAGGATTCCAACGCCTAGAAAGTTTACCCCCAGACATTCAAGCTGATATCCGCACGGCGATGGGTTGGGGGCAAAAAGAAGAAACCGCTACCTCGATTATCCGCGATCGCTGGTTAATTTTAGGACTACGTATCGAAGACCAGGATAACCTGAGGGCGCAACGGATATGGTTACAAGGACAACAGACCCAACGATTCGCTCTCATCCTTACCTTTGCCCATCATTCTCAACCCCTAGATACCAGTCTCATCCCCGGTACTCTCCTCGACGCCGACTTGGGATTCTTTGCCAGTGCTTATCCCTTGCGGGCAATCGTCAAAACCCGTCACGCCCCAGCCATACCGTTTACACAGATGCAGGGGGAAAGCGCGATCGCAACTGCCCTAACTCAATACACAAATGCTTTATCTTGTCAACCCTGGTTAGACCAATTTCCCCTCAGTTTACAAGGGGTTATTCCCCAGAAATATAACAAAGGATGGGCATTGCGCGACGGTGCTAATCAGGTATTACGCCTCACCCCTAGCTTTACAGAGGGTTGGCAGTTATTTGCCCTGAGTGGGGGACATCCCATCACCCTGTTTGGCGAATGGAATGGGGATGACTTTTTTCCCTTAAGTGCTTTTTCCCAAGATCAGTTTATCGCGTTTTGATAACGATCAGGGAGCTCAAGTATTTTCACCGCACTGCACCAGAGTGTCTGTTTTTCAACCATCAATCTTTAGCCCCGGTTCCTGATTTAAGTATTCCTTTAAAATCGATTTAACATCCCATCTTCGGTAAAGCCTCAATGAGTCTCTGGCAAGACGTAATCACCACCGCCTTAGTTGGCACAGAGAGACGAACTCTCACGCTTACTCCAGCAACTAACCCACTCGGTCAACTTTTATCCCAACTTAATCCTACTGACCCAGAAGCCACCTTACTCAGCGCGGCTGGGGCAATTTCTCTCTATCACCGCGCCGGACAACGGGCGATTACCGATAATCAACCCCTACCCCAACCTTGTCCACCGGAAGATAAACCCCCCTGTAGCCCCCGCGCCGCCCACTATCTGAAATTGATGCTACAAAAAGAGCGGGCAAAACTCTTACCCGAATGGTTAACCACCGCCGCTACAGCCGGATATCGTGTGCCAGACTATTGTTTGCCAGAATTACTCGAAGTCGGACGCACCTCACCTCAGTTACGCCCTGAGATTCTCCCCATTTTAGGTCAGCGGGGACGTTGGTTAGCCACCCATAATCCAGATTGGAATTATGTGGGAGATGAGGATATCGAACAAACTTGGACAAGGGGAAGTCTAGACGCCCGCAAACTCCTATTACACCATCTGCGGCGTGAACATCCAGCCTCGGCACGGGAACGTCTTGTGGCTGTGTGGCAACAAGAGCCGTCAGATGGCAGAATTGCCTTATTAGAAACTTTTCAAATTGGCTTAAATCGAGAGGATGAAGCATTTTTAGACACTGCATTGGATGACCGCCGCCAAGAGGTGCGACGCCAAGCGGCTAATTTATTAGCACAGTTACCGGAATCGGCTTTATGTCAGCGGATGCAGCAACGCATCCAATCCGCTATTACATTTCGACGCAGGCGCAACCGTTTGCTTCTAGATTTTATCCTCCCTGATTATAATGAACAAGAGATAACCAGAGATGGTATTGATAGCAAACAGCCGCCTCAGTTATTGGGTAATAAAGCCTGGATGATTTTACAAATTGTCGCCGCGACTCCCCTTTCTCTTTGGTCAGAACTTCAGGAAGAATCCCCGGCTGAATGGATACAAGCCGCGAAGCGGAGTGAGTGGGATCGTTCTTTGGTTGAAGGATGGGCAGTGGCGGCGATGGGACAACAGAATCCGGAATGGGCAGAGGTTTTACTGCCGTTTTATAGTACGTTTAAGGGGTATTTAATCCCGCAAAATCAATTAATTTCTGGGTTAATCGATGTCCTCTATCCTGAACAACGAGATAGCTTTTTCTTAAATTTATTTCAATCTAGAAAAGTTGCCTTTGACAGCAAACATCCGGCGTTCACCTTATTAACTCATTACCACTCTCCTTGGAGTACCGAACTGACGGGTACTGTTTTAGAGGGTGTACGCCGCTATCTGGCTACAACTGATAATCCTTACGATTGGTCGCTGTCTACGGCTTTAAAGGAGTTTGCCTATTTTATGAGTCCTGATATTGTCCCCGAACTCTCGACTCGTTTAACCAATATCGTACCAGAACGGTCAGCTTTAGCGTCCTATTGGACGGAAGTGATGGACGAAGTATTGGCAATTCTGAATTTACGATATGAAATGAATGGTATGCAAAAATTCCAAGTTTAAGGAAACAAAACTGTGAATCATTCAGAATCCAAAACTCAACACTTGTTATTGCGTGAACATGCCGAACAACAGTTTGCCGAAGAATTAGCGGAACTGGCAAAAGCGGATCAACGCCAGCGCCCCCCGAACTGGAATTTATCCCCTTGGGCTGTCACCCTCTACCTATTGGGAGGTACACTAGAGAACGGGTTTGTGGTATCGCCTAAGTATATCGGCGATCGCAGACTCATAGAAATAGCTGTCGCTACCCTGACCACCGACCGAGCCTTACTGCTGATGGGGGTTCCGGGAACCGCTAAGTCTTGGGTATCAGAACATTTAGCCGCCGCTATTTCCGGTGACTCAACGTTACTCATTCAAGGTACCGCCGGAACCAGTGAAGAGGCGATTCGCTATGGTTGGAACTATGCCCGATTACTCGCCCAAGGTCCCTCGATGGATGCTTTAGTGCGTAGTCCGCTGATGGTGGCGATGGGAGAGGGTAAAATTGCCCGGGTGGAAGAGTTAACTCGGATTCCGGCTGATGTCCAAGATACGCTGATTACGATTCTCTCAGAAAAGATGCTACCGATTCCGGAACTGGGGGATGAGGTGCAAGCCATTAAAGGCTTTAATATTATCGCCACAGCGAATAATCGTGACAAGGGTGTCAATGACCTTTCTAGCGCCCTCAAACGCCGCTTTAATACCGTTGTCCTTCCTCTGCCCAAAACCATCGACGAGGAGGTAAGTATCGTCCAACAGCGGGTAGAAAGCTTAGGACGTACCTTAGAACTCCCGGTGCAAGCCCCCGCTTTAACCGAAGTCCGGCGGGTGGTGACGATTTTTCGAGAATTGCGTAGTGGTATCAGCGAAGATGGTAAAACTAAACTAAAATCTCCCAGTAGTACCCTTAGCACAGCGGAGGCAATTTCAGTGGTGAATAGTGGTTTAGCCCTAGCTGCTCATTTTGGCGATGGACATCTCAGCGCTGAGGATATTGCCTCTGGACTGGTGGGTGCTGTGGTTAAAGATCCGATCCAAGATAAGCTGGTGTGGAACGAGTATCTCGAAACTGTGGTCAAAGAACGCAAAGGCTGGACAGACTTGTATCGCGCTTGCCGAGATTTCGGAGCCTAGGGTCAGGTTTTTCCAGTCGGCGACTCCTGTCGCTACCATGATCTGTAGTGCTTGAGTATAAGTGAGATGTTGCCCATAGAACCTTCTCCAGACTCTCCATCCTCATCGGCTCAGTCATCTACCGACGGGGTGAGTTCAGATACGTCCGATTTACCTGAGGGACATGTTCTCATCGTTCAAGATGATCGAGGACGACATCGGTTTGTTTTAGATGGTGAACTCTATTCTATTGGCAGAGACCATGATTGTGATATTCGTCTGTTCTCACAGTTTGTCTCACGCCACCACGCCACGTTAATGCGAGTAAAGGGTGAGGATGGTCATGATGCCTATCGCATTGTTGATGGCAATCTTAAAGGAAAGTTAAGTTCTAATGGTTTGTTAATTAACGGTCAAAAGCGGCAAAGCTACGATCTGCAAAATGAAGAGGAGATTGTCTTTGGACCCCAGGTGAAGGCGGTTTACTACAGAGTCCGTCGGGAGTCGGTTGATGATTAACTGTCTTATGTCTTATGTAGGTAAGGGTTTGAGGACTATTTACAGAACTTAATCACAATCCAAAAAGAACCGTTTTACCCTGATAGGATATCCAGTCGCCAGAGTCCCAAGTGGTTACTTTACGACTTAAGATACAGTCTCATCTAAATCTTAAGAGTCATGCCAAGAAACGGTTGTTTTTATTACATTTAGGTATAGTCAGTTTTACGGGATAGCTATCCCCATACTTTCTAAACTTATTGGTATCGAAACAAATCAAACAGACAGCGAGGATTAGGACAGATTTTGGGGGTCAAAGTGAGGTTGTAGGCGTGCTCTCAAGCCGCTAACCTGTCGTGACTCCCGCTACTGAGGCACAAAGGCAGAGACGGTTGGCGCGGGTCAGTCATTTGAAACCCTACTGCACTAACGGTAGTGATTCAACTCTTTAGTGAAGGTTGAATTCGTTTCACCACTAACGGCTGTTAAAGTAGCCGATATTTTTGACCTACTCTAACTGGGTAAAAAGTAATATAACTCACACGGATACAACTATGAGCGCTACCTATGACTTCAACCTAGTTCTCCTTTCTATGGCAATTGCCATCATTGCGTCATACACCGCACTGGATCTGGTGGGGCGTGTCACGCTGGCGACAGGACGGACTCGCCAGTTTTGGTTAGCTGGGGGTGCAGTGGCGATGGGGATTGGTATATGGTCGATGCACTTTATCGGTATGCTGGCGTATAACTTGCCTATGCCCATATCCTATGACCTCTCCAGTGTTTGGGTGTCAATGGTGGTGGGAATTCTGGGTTCTGGAGTGGCGTTGTGGCTGGCTTCTCGTCCCCAGATGGGGTGGTTGCAACTGTTGTTGGGCAGTATGGTTATGGGATTGGCTATTGCCGCGATGCACTATACAGGTATGATGGCAATGAAATTAGAGGCGGTTGCTAGTTATAACCTTACACTGGTGGCGGTTTCGATTGCCGTTGCGATCGCGGCGTCTTCGATTGCTCTATGGCTAGCCTTCCAACTGCGGTATATTCGGCCTGATTCGGGAATGTTGCTGAAGCTGGCGAGTGCTATCGTGATGGGTTTGGCGATTGCGGGGATGCACTATATTGGGATGGCGGCGGTTTGCTTCCAAGGGACGGATTTAGGGGTTGTGCCTTCATCCCCCGCCATTAACGACTTGTGGCTGGCTCGATTTATCGCCCTGGCGACCTTATTTATCTTAGCCATACCCCTAATTACCTCCTTATTTGATCAACGCCTGAATGTGGAGAGGGCAAAAGCAGAAATCTTGCGCCACAGTGAAGAACGGTTTCGGGCGCTGGTGCAAAATTCCTCGGATTTCATCGCGGTGGTGACAGCCGAGGGGATGATTCGCTATACTAGTCCATCCTTGCATCGGGTGTTGGGCTATAATCCTGAGGATTGGCTGGGTAAAGCCCTCTGGGGATTTGTCTTCAATGAAGATATTCCCATCGCCGATAGTCTGTTAAGCCAAGCTCTCGATTCCCCCAACACGAATGTAACCCTTGAATTGCGTTTGCCAAACATGGCTGGGGACGTGCGAGAGTTTGAAGTCATCGCCAATAACCTGCTGTTTCTGCCTAGTGTGGCGGGGATTGTCCTTACCTATCACGATATTACCAAAGGGAAGCAGACGCTTCAGGCACTGCGTGAGTCGGAACAACAAGCTCATTCCCTTGCCCAACGGGAAGCATTACTGAATTATCTGGCGAGAGAGATTCGCAATTCCTTGGATGTGGATACGATTCTCGACACGGCTGTTTTCTCCGTCCGCAGTTTATTAAACCTGGATCGGTGTCAATTCCTCTGGCGGGTTCAAGGCGACGGACAACCCAGTATTGCCATTACTCACGAGGCGCGAAAATCGGGTTTATCTTGTCAGCTAGGGTATCACTCTAATCCGGAGGTTATCTCCCTGATCCAATCGATTCAGGATTTAGAGATGATTCAGATTAATGATGTCACCCAAGACCCTGACCTAAATGCCACTCAACGCCAAATCCTGAGTCGTTCTGAGGTTACAGCTCAGCTTATCTTACCCCTAAAAACCAATTCGGGTCAAATTGGTGCCTTAGTCTGTACCGATTGCCGTGCGCCCCGTGCTTGGAGTTCTAGTGAAGTCGAACTCCTCAGCGCCGTTGTCGATCAACTCGCGATCGCGATTGACCATGCTCAACTGTATACCTCTGCCCATACCACGGCGGCGAGGGCGACGGCGCAGGCGGAGAAGTTGCAGCAAACGTTGCAGAAGTTACAACAAACTCAGGCGCAACTGATCCAAAGTGAAAAGATGTCTAGCTTGGGTCAAATGATTGCCGGGATTACTCATGAACTGAATAATCCGGTTTCGTTTATCTATGGGAATATTAAACCCGCTCATCAGTATGCTCAAGACCTACTGCGCCTATTAAAACTCTATCAGCAGCACTATCCTGAACCCCCGGCTGCCATTCAGGAACAAGCTGAGGCAATGAATCTGGACTTTGTGGTGGAAGATTTTCCTAAACTCTTAGGCTCTCTGAAAATGGGGGCGGTGCGGATTCGGGATTTGGTGAAATCCTTGCGGAATTTCTGC
The DNA here is from genome assembly GCF_040219735.1 of Coleofasciculus sp. G1-WW12-02. NCBI lineage: Bacteria > Bacillati > Cyanobacteriota > Cyanophyceae > Coleofasciculales > Coleofasciculaceae > Coleofasciculus > Coleofasciculus sp. G1-WW12-02. Next base: position 13,865 of record NZ_JAVJRX010000193.1, read on the forward strand.
CGCTTGGATGAGGCGGATGTGAAGCCGATTGATATCCATGAAGGAATTGAGAATACTTTACTTATCTTGAGCAATCGGCTCAAAAGAAAGGAAACTCATCCTCCCATTGAAATTATCAAACATTATGGTCAACTCCCCCAAGTTGAGTGTTATGGGGGGCAATTAAATCAGGTGTTTATGAATCTCCTCGATAATGCCATTGATGCGCTGGATAATCAACCCCCGCCGTTACAAATCACGATTGCTACAGAGGTTCTAGAGGAGACGGATCAGGTACGGATTCGGATTCAAGATACGGGTCAGGGGATTACGGAGGAGGTAAAAGCTCATCTATTTGACCCGTTTTTCACCACTAAACCCGTCGGTCAGGGGACGGGTTTAGGTTTGTCGATTAGTTATCAAATTGTCGTGGACAAACATAAGGGTACATTAACTTGTTTCTCTCAACCTGGAGAAGGGACGGAGTTTTGGGTCGATATTCCCATTTCTCAAACTCCAATCAGAAAACCCGTCTATTCAGTATCCCCGCAACGGGTACGTGAAACCTGTAAAGTTTAATCGGGATTGGGGATTGGTGATTTGTCATTGATCACGACATGATTCAGACACAATTAATAGGTTGCATCTATGAAAATATTACTGTTAGCGACTGCATACAACAGTCTAACCCAGCGCACTCAATTGGAGTTGGCGTATCGAGGTCATCAGGTTTCGATTGAACTAGGCTTAAACGAGGAGGTGATGATTGAAGCCGTGGAACTTTATCAGCCGGATTTAATTATTGCCCCGATGCTCAAGCAGGTGATTCCGGAAACAATTTGGCGGCGTCAGGTGTGTATTATTATCCATCCGGGTATCAAAGGCGATCGCGGACCTTCGGCTTTGGACTGGGCGATGGTAAATAATGTTGAGTCTTGGGGAGTCACTGCTTTACAGGCAAATGAAGAGATGGATGCTGGGGATATCTGGGCTTCGGTTAATTTTCCCATGGAGCCGGTGAGTAAAAGTTGTTTGTATCGCTCCCAACTTACCCAAGCGGCAATTCAGGCGATTTTACAAACGGTGGAACGGTTTGAATCGGGGACATTTACGCCAGAACCCCTTGATTATAATAAACCGGATGTGCAGGGGTGTTTACGTCCCTATATGAAACAGCGATTCCGAGCCATTGATTGGAGTTATGACTCTACATCCACTATTGTCCAGAAAATCCGCTCAGCGGATAGTCAACCGGGTTTATTGGATCGGATTTATGGCAAACGGTATTATCTCTATGGTGCTCATCCTGAAGATACCTTAAAAGGAACGCCGGGAGAGATTATTGCCCAACGCCACGGGGCGATTTGTCGAGCCACTGTTGATGGGGCGGTTTGGATTTCTCATCTGAAACAGAAAACCCCGAATCGCTTATCCTTAAAATTACCAGCGGCGTTGGTATTGGCGAATGAGTTAGAAACAGTCCCCGAATCCGACGTACCGTTAGAGGTTTCCCCTCACCGCCAAACCTATAAAGAAATCGGGTATGAGGAAAAAAATCAGGTAGGCTACCTGCATTTTGACTTCTACAACGGTGCGATGAGTACAGACCAATGTCGGCGATTACGCGATGCCTTTATTTATGCCCGTAGCCGGAAGACTAAGGTGATTGTCTTAATGGGGGGACAGGATTTCTGGTCGAATGGGATTCATTTGAATCTGATTGAAGCGGCTGAGAACCCGGCGGATGAGTCTTGGCGAAATATTAACGCCATGAATGATTTAATTCATACCATTCTGACAACAGATACCCATCTGGTGATTGCGGCGTTACAGGGAAATGCGGCGGCTGGGGGTGTTATGTTAGCGTTGGCGGCAGATCAGGTTTATGCCCGTCGGGGGATTGTTTTAAATCCCCATTATAAGCGCATGGGATTATATGGATCAGAGTATTGGACGTATTCTTTACCCAAGCGGGTGGGTTCTCAAAAAGCACAAGAGTTGACGGATATTTGTCTGCCGATGGGGACTCAAGTCGCCGCAGAAATTGGACTGATTGATCAGGCGTTTGCGGATCAACCGACTAGTTTTCGCCAGCAGATTCAGTTCGTCGCCGAAGAAATTGCTCACCATCCCGATTATGGGAAACAGTTAGCATTTAAGCACGAACAACGGCAACGGGATGAACGGTTTAAACCGTTAGATGCTTATCGAAGTGAGGAGTTAGCCCAAATGAGACGGAATTTCTATGAGCCTGATCAATATTATCATCAACAACGGTATAACTTTGTCTATAAAATTACGGCGTCCGAGACACCGCGTCATTTAGCGATTCATCGTCAGGTGCCCCATTCGGAAATAACCTGTTCGCTGATTTTCTGCCAATAAACACGATTCAACCTTTTGTTTATGGTGTGTTTGAACTCTCCTGTACGGGTTTTGATGTCGGTTTTCCTGGTGAGTGGCGCGATCGCGGGATGCACTCAACCGACTTCTCAAACTAATGGGGCGTTATCTACTGCAACGGCTAAACCCCCTGCGGCGGTTTCCCCTGCATCTCCAACAACCGCGACGAATTCCCCCATCAATTCCCAAGATTGGGTCAATCTCTTACCTGGAGAAACTATCGGTGATCTTACCTTTACTCAAGGGGAAACCCTAGTCTATCAAGGCAAAACGCTCTTATCTGAAATCCCGGTGTCCTACAGTAGTGACGGCACTGTTACCTATGCCAAACGGTTAATTGTATCTCCGAGTTCCCCTTCGGGTCGCTACACCTTTATTAAAGCGTGTGAAATAGAGGTCAAGGAGATAGGTTTGTGCTGGTCGATTTATAAAGTTGATGCTCTGGCAACAGAAGCACAAAAAGTTAATATTAGCAAATACGGGGGACTGAACTGGGTGCAGTGGTCAAGTGATGAACGATATGCCGTTTTTTTCGATAAAACTTGGTTTATTGTGATGGATTTGCTGACCGGGGAATCTAAAACGTCCAGTGAGTTATCTGCTCAACCTGACTTGAATAGTTTTATCTGGACGAGCGATCGCACCTTTGACGTAACCCTGGTGAATGGGTCTCAGTTCCAAGAAAATATTGAGACAGTCTTTTCAGGGGGTAACCGATGAGTTTTGACGCTTTGCCAGATGCCATTGAGAAATAAAATCACCTACGCTATCTTAGGGAACATCCCTTTGATCAGCTATAAGTAAAACTTTTACTTTTTCGGTTAAAGTTTTAAATCTATCAAGCTAAACTAAATGATACATTTTAGGTTAAAGAATGTGAACAACTAAAAAACAACTGGAAACCCTGATATTGACGTTGTGTCGAGACTGTAGTATGATTCTTGAAGTTATATTAATCATGAGAGGTTGGCTCTCTATTAGCTTTTTTCAATAAATTGAGTAAAAAAATCCCCCAAAGCAAGTTATGCCAACAATCTAGCATTTCTAAGAATAGAACACTACAAATACTACACGTCGATCTCAACGACATAATTTTGGCAACACCATCCGTGGTGAATTTCATGAACCCCACGCTACTGACGTAGAGCGTGGGGATTGCCAGAGATAACCTGGCAGGAAGTCATGAATAGGGCATGAGTTAGTAGGGGTAACACCTCCGGACACTTCCCTAGTTCGGATTTAGATGTAGGTTTAGGAATCTCTAAACGCTGGGTAATGCCAGGACACACCCCTATCAATGCCTGAAGGGACGTAAACATCACACGAGTGGATTATCTCAGATGAATCGTGTTCCAGTTGTTAGTCAAGAAGGAAAGCCACTGATGCCCACTAAAAGTTCTAGGGCTAGATGGTGGGTGAATAATGGAAAAGCCATTGGCAAATGGTCAGATGTGGGCGTTTACTACGTTCAGCTTACTTTGCCATCCGGTGAAGAACTACAGCCTATTGCTGTCGGTGTAGACCCAGGGAAATCTTATTCTGGTGTTGGTGTTCAATCTACTAAATACACCTTGCTGCAACTACACCTCATTCTTCCGTTTGGTCGCGTTAAAAAGCGAATGAAATCTCGCGCCATCTTACGCCGATCTCGGCGAGGTAGAAGAGTTAACCGGGATGTTCCATTTAAGCAGCGCAACCATCGGCAATGCCGATTTGATAACCGCAAACAGTGCAAGCTACCCCCATCCATTAAAGCCTCACGGCAATTGGAGTTAAGGGTAGTCACAGAATTGGCGGCGATATTCCCTGTTACCGCTATTGGGTATGAACAGATTAAAGCTGACATAGACCAAACCAAGCGTAAACGTGCCAAGTCGGGTAAGGGCTTTTCTCCAGTCATGACTGGGCAAAATTGGGCAATATCCCAGATGGAAAAAATCGCCCCTGTCTACGTCCGGCACGGCTGGCACAAAGATGGAAATGGAACATCTCAAATCCGAACCCAGCTTGGACTGGAAAAGGACAAGGTAAATAAGTCGGCTGCCAAACCCAATACTCATGCCGTCGATGGAGTAGCATTAGCTTGCGGATATTTCATTAAATACACCCGTTTTACAGGGTCTCAATCTCATGGTTATGTTTGGCAAGGTAGCGTCAACATCACACCATCGCCATTCCGGATTGTCACCCGTCCTGGTGCAGCAGGTCGGGGTAAAGAGTACGGCTTTTTCCGTCGTCAACTACATTTCGAGGTTCCTGATAAGTCAGGGACAAGAAAGCGCAAAGGTGGAACCATCACACCGTTTGGCTTCACAGTTGGTGACTTAGTAAAAGCCGAGAAAGCCGCAAAGGTCTACATTGGCTATGTTGGAGGGTTCACTAAGACACAGAAAACTAAAAATGTTTCCGTTTGTGACTATACCTGGAAGCGGATTGGACAATTTGCCCCCAGTAAAGTCGAATTAATCAGAAAAAGTAATGGTTTATGCGTAGCGTAAATGATAAACTTCGGGGCATCGAACCCCTCAGTTCATCCGCTATCCCTCCCCACCCTGCTTGCGAGTCTTGGTGGGGAGGGATAGAGAACACGTTGACAACAACAACGCTCTATGCAGGGGAATCAGAATGAAAAATGACCATCCATATCTTTGGCATACGTCACCATGGACCCGGATGTGCGCGATCGCTCCGTCATACCCTGCACAGCTTAAACCCAGATATCCTCTTGGTTGAAGGTCCCCCAGATGGGGATTCGATGCTCCCTTTAATTACCCATCCCCAGATGCAACCACCTGTGGCGTTATTGGTGTACCGACCCGACCAACCCCAACAGGCGGTTTATTATCCCTTTGCCGTCTTTTCCCCAGAATGGCAAGGGATTGATTATGCCCTAACTCAAGGGATTCCGGTGCGGTTTATGGACTTACCTTTAGTGCATCAGTTGGCAGAGGGAGCTGGGGGAGCAGAGGGAGCAGAGGGAGCTGGGGGAGCTGGGGGAGCAGAGGGAGCTGGGGGAGCTGGGGAAGATGAGATTCACGATGATCCCTTGGGTTATTTGGCAAGAATCGCCGGCTATAGCGATGGGGAACGCTGGTGGGAACAGTTAGTCGAACATCGCCAGGAGAGTAAGGACGTATTTGAGGCGATTTTAGAAGCAATGACCGCCCTGCGCCAGGAGATACCCGCCAGAGATGATCCGAGGGAAGCCCAACGGGAAGCCTATATGCGGAAACTGATTCGGGCGGCGCAAAACGAAGGGTTTCAACGAATCGCCGTAGTTTGTGGCGCATGGCACGCCCCCGCCTTGGTGGATATGCCCTCGGCTAAAGCTGATCATGCTTTGCTCAAAGGATTGGCGAAAACCAAAGTCGAAACCACTTGGATACCTTGGACCTATGGGCGACTGGCATTTAAGAGTGGCTATGGGGCGGGTATTGAATCTCCGGGTTGGTATAGCCATTTGTGGGATTGTTATCAAGATGGGGGAGCAGAGGGAGCAGAGGGAGCAGAGGGAGCAGAGGGAGCTGGGGGAGCAGAGGGAGCTGGGGGAGCAGAGGGAGCTGGGGGAGCTGGGGGAGCTGGGGGAGCTGGGGGAGCTGGGGGAGATGACTCAACCCTGAGTCAGGGCGGGTTTAGTCACATCCGGGTGAGGCAAGAATCAGCGATCGCGATTCGTTGGTTAATCAAGGTGGCGCGGTTATTGCGTCAGGAAGATTTAGATGCGTCATCTGCCCATATTATTGAAGCCGTAAGGTTAGCAGAATCTTTGGCAGCATTACGCGATCGCGCAATGCCCGGTTTACCTGAATTCAATGAAGCCACGCAAACGGTGCTGTGTTTTGGTAGTGATGTACCCATGGGTTTAATTCAAGAGCAACTGATTGTGGGTGAACGATTGGGAGAGATTCCTGATGAGACTCCCATGGTTCCCTTACAACAGGATTTACAGCAGCACATCAAACGCCTGCGCCTCCCCGCCAATGCCACCGAGAAACAGTATGAATTGGATTTACGCAAAACAAACGACTTAGCGCGATCGCATCTTCTCCATCGCCTGGATTTACTTGGTATTCCTTGGGGGATACGACGATCAACCAAAGGAAAAGGAACCTTTAAAGAAGGGTGGCGCGTTCAATGGCATCCTGAATTTGCGGTTAAACTCATCGAAGCCGGGATTTGGGGCAATACTATCGATTCTGCCGCTACAGCTTATGCCCGGAATCAGGCACAACAGGCTCAAGGGTTACCCAGTCTGACTCAGTTAGTCGAAAAGGTCTTATTGGCAAATTTACCTGATGCGTTACCGGAAGTGATGCATCGCCTGCAAACTGAAGCCACCCTTAACCGAGATGTCGCCCAATTAATGGAAGCGTTACCCCCCCTGGCGCAGGTATTGCGCTATGGAAATGTGCGCCAAACCGATACTCGGATGATTATCTCAGTGGTGGATGGCTTGGTTACCCGGATTTGTCTGGGTTTACCCTTAGCTTGTGCATCTTTAGATGATCAAGCAGCACGGCATATCGATCAGCTTATCCAACAAGTAAATCACGGGATTTCAATCTTGAATAATCCTGAGTATAAACAATCCTGGCAACAGGTGTTATGGCAACTGACGGATCAATCTAACCTCCATGGGTTAGTATCGGGTCGAAGTTGTCGATTATTATTGGATTCTGGGGTATTTAGTGGGAATGAAGCCTCCCGTCGGTTAGAATTTGCTCTATCTCAAGCTAGTGAACCTCCTCAAGCCGCAGCTTGGATGGAAGGGTTTTTGCAGGGGAGTGGATTGTTACTCTTGCATGACTATACCTTGTGGCAGATAATTGATGATTGGATCATTCAGCTTCCTGGGGAAACCTTTACCGGGATATTACCCTTATTACGTCGCACCTTTGCCACGTTTTCTGTGGCTGAACGACGACAAATCGGTGAACGAGTGAAACAGGGAATATCGGTTCAGACAACGGGGATAGGGGAGGAGGAATTGGATTGCGATCGCGCCAATGCCGTTTTGCCGATTGTGGCACAGTTATTAGGAGTAAAATAGCATCTTGGCATCTTGCAGACGCTTCTTGCATCGCCTCTGTTCTTATTCCCGATCCAAAAATAACTCGTCCTCAATGTCTTGCTGCACCTGAGGATTCACCTCATTACAAATCCTTAGACAATCCACCAATAAGTCATAATAGTCCCACAGCGATCGCGTTTGGTTTTTACTCACTTTCGAGGTAAGGACAAGCACCAGGGTAATTCCTGCAACGGTGACAGTCCCAAGAGTTGGTCAATCGCACTAGATTTGAGTCTAGTCATGATAACCGCGATCGCTGATCAAGTTATAGCGTTAATCAGATGCTGTTTGGGACTATCTCCCCAAAAATCTGAACCATAAACCATGCAACAGGTAACCGGGAGGCTAGATGAAAACGATTTCAAAGATAACTTTGATTGCCTTCTTATGGATTATCGTCATCAACTCCGGAACATTAGGTGTTCTGGATACAGAACTCAGGTTACAGATCTTGTTCTTATTCGGCTGTGCTGCTTATCAAAATCAGAATACGCGCAAAGTTCTCAAAGTCATCGGATTATGGATTCTCGGTTTTATTCCCTTAGCTTTCCTCGGACGCCTCTTGGATTATATTAAGTCTCTCCACATTAATTGGCAAAGCTGCACCGGACGCCTAAGCATACTCTCCGGTGTGTAGTAAGTCTGTTAAATCCAAAGGAGGACCCGGTACGTAGGTGACAATACAGTCAGGCTCGAAGTACACAGTACCCCCAGCTTGAACAACACTCATACAGAAATCTAAGTGTTCCTTGGTATTAAGCATCGCCTGATCAAGCAGACCAATTTTCTCAAAAATGTCCCGGCGAACCAGTACACAATGAAACTCTGCCAGTTCCGTTTGTGTCCGTTGCAAGCGATCGCGCACATCCTCTACCCGTTTCCCTTGCAAATACATCTTCTCCCGAAAACGTCGCTTACCCGTTTTATCAACCCAAACGTGGGATTCCCCGCCAGCACAGTGAACGATTTCGTGCAAGGGTTGCTCTTGACACATTAAAGGTCCAACGACTGTAGCGTTGGTTTGTTCAGCACATTGGACTAACTGATGTAGCCAACCGGGAGAGACGATGACATCGTTATCAAAAAAGACCAGATACTTGGTTTTTACGTGACTCAGACCCAGGTTTCTGGCTTGATTTGGCGAAAGGTAGTAGTCTGTACTTGAACACATTGAACGCCTTTAACAAACACCCCGGGTCTTTATAGCCATTGGCGAGCAGCAATCCAATTCCTTTGAAAACGCGCCCTAACAAATTTTCAGGAATTTGGGGCAAATAGTAGGTGCGATCACAGAGATGGTAGTTTTCCACAGCCGGATGAACTTTAGATGTACTTCCTCGTTCACTGGCATAAATATCAACCTCATGTCCGCGATCAAGTAAACCCGTAACTTGATTTAAAATAAATGTTTGTGAAAGACTGGGGAATTTATCAACAATGAACGCAATTTTCATAAAATATTTTTTGGCTTTTGACTAACTCATCTTGCTTTGTATAAATAATGTCTCATTTTTATTACCTCCTATTCTCTTGCCACAACACCTCCCATACTCAATCTTAAAATTTCAAAACCACTAAGATACCTGACGATGAACATCACTAGGCAAACTTTAATTTTACAATCAAATGTTTTTAATCTTTTGTCTAAAAATGTATTGACACAAAATTGAATGGGCGGAATTAAATTTTTGATTAAAAATATCATGAATTTTACTTGCCATTTTAATCCCTGATCATGACTCTTTTTCTGTAGAGCGTAGAGTCCACCAGCCAATCTAATGGTTCTTTTATACAGTTGCCGAAAAGAATGTCTGGCTGGATGAGCTACACGAGTGTCATCTGCATAAATTGGCTTATACCCCTGAGAGAAAACGCGCCTACCCCACTCCACATCCCCATTTGATTTGAATCGTTCGTCAAAAAGTCCTATTCGTTCAAGCACATATCTAGATGTAAAAATATTTGCTGCTGCACCGTACTGATACTTTTCTAGGAGTTCCTTTTGGGGAAATGCTGTAATGCTCTCATAAAGTTCAATTGGGGTTATTTGGTTGGGATCTTTGAAGAAAATTTCAATTTTGCCAGCAACTAAACCCCTGTTTGGATCTTGTAGAAAGTTACTTACACCTTTCTCAATCCAATCCGATGCTGGAATACAATCAGCATCGGTAAAGGCAATCACCTCTCCTTTCGCCAAAGATATACCCTTGTTTCGAGCCGCATAAGAACCGGGAGTGCTTTCATAAGCCGCGATCGCTTGACAAAATTGAGCGACTACTCCTTTAATGTCTGCGGCTTCATCTGATGCATTATCGACAACAATCACTTCATATCCTGTTTTTGGATAGGTCTGATTTTCCAGAGCCTCTAAACAGAGTTTCAGACGCTCGGCGTCATTATAAACGGGAATGATGACGGACACAAATGGATGAGAGTGATATTCCATTTCCTTGGCGAGAAAGCAGTTATTTTTTATTCAATGAATTCTTTAGGGATAGGCGGTTTATAGTGCATGAATACAGACCATTCTGCCTCTCATCCCTAAACCCTACACCCTACCTGGCTTTTCACGGGAAGTATAGAAACCTGCGTCGGGGCGGGTTTAGTCACATCTTTTGTGCAACCGAAAAAATAGTAGTGAAACCCGCCCATACACACTCAAAACTCAACGTGTTTACTTTGCCACAAGCTGTCGAGGCGGCTTTTTCGGCGACTCCTCTCTGGTAAATTCCTCGTGGTAAGACCGCTCAACATTAACATTCCACAAATCGTGATTTTCGCCGAGGATGTTTTTGACGGCTAGCATTGCTGTCAGCATGGAGTGGTCTTGATTGTTGTATCGGTGCATCCCGTTACGACCCACCGTTTGCAGATTTTCAAAGGTCTGGATATACTCTTGAATGACTTGAAGATGCTTACGGTATTCGCCGTCATAAACGGGGTAGGCTTTATGTTGACGGATAACTACTCCGTCTTCGACATCACCTTCATTAACACCTATATTTAGGTTAACCGCCTCACGACTCGCTAGCTCAATCAGCTCCACATCCGACAATTCCCAAAGCGGATCACCTTCGCTGCAAAAATATTCCATTCCCAAGCAGGTTTTACTCGGATCAGGCACCATCGCTGGACTCCAATTCTTGAAGTTTTGAATGCGTCCAACTTTGAAGTCTGGGCTATGGATGTAAATCCAGTTGTCGGGAAATAGCTCTGGCTGATTCACAATCAGTGACACAATCAAAAAATCTCGATACTTGAGACCCTTTGCTGCTGCTAATACATGGTCAGGGGGCAGGGGGTCGAGCCGATGCAGCAGCGCAGTCACGGGCATACTAGAAATGAAATGATCACCTGTGAATTGCAGCGTTTCATCCCCTCGTTTTGCCGTGATGCTCTTAATCCGAGTGCCTTCCCGTTCGATGCGAGTTACGGTTGTATTCAGATGCACGGGAGCGCCTTGACTCTCTAGCTTTTCCTGACAACGTTCCCACATCATTCCCGGACCTAAAACCGGGTACTTAAATTCCTTAATTAAGCTTTTGGCATTTTGGCTTCCGAACAAGGCATTGATTACCGCTCGTTTGAGAGACATATTTTGAATGCGCTGTGCTGCCCAGTCGGCGCGAATTTGGCTGCAGGGGATTCCCCACACTTTCTCGGTGTAGGTTTTAAAGAAGATTCTATAGAGGCGACGACCAAAGCGGTCTGTTACCCACTCTTCAAAACTTTCTGGTTCCGGACCAGGGTTGAATCTGGCTCTAAATTTTGCCCTTAAGTAACTTAACAGAATAAAGAAACTTTGGAGGATGCCAAGATTTGATAGAGTATTAAACAGAGAGAGTGGATAGTTGTAAAACTTGCCTTGATAGTAAATCCGGGACAGACGCGGGACTTTGATAAATTCATCTTCCAGAATTTCGTACCAAAACTGATCGACTTCGCCAACCTTGGTGAAAAAGCGATGACCGCCAATGTCAAAGCGATAGTCTTTGTACGTCTCTGTACGGGAAATTCCACCGACTTTATCGGCTTTTTCGAGGACAATGGGTTTAATTCCCTTCTTGAGCAGTTCGTAACCCGCTGTCAATCCAGCCGGACCGCCTCCAATAATGACAACTGGATGATGGGTCAAGGATTTTCCTCCGGATTTCTTAGGGTTTAGATGAGTAGGGGGTTAAAATGAGTTGTCGATTACTAGAGAAACCAGAATTGAGGCACCGACTAATTCACGAGAAATTGACGCAAAAATTCGTTGTTCAATCGCTAACAAGTTGACCCAGGGGACTGTTTTCCAGATTTGGATCATGGGTTGAGAGGTTTGCCAGTGGTGACGAACGAGTCCGATCGCAAAGGCTAATCCGCTATAAAAATAGTATAGCCAGTGCCAGGGTACGGTTTGCAGGGCGAATAGGAAGCCGCGTTTTTGATGAAAGAATTGATAGACTGAGGCGTTGATTGCCAACAGCCCTAGACTCAACAGAGCGACGCCAACCCATGCAGCCGGTAACCACCAAACGGCGATTAGAGCCGCTAATAAGGTATATACCAAGACTACACTAATGCGGTTGGCAAGGTTTAGATTTAAGTCATTGACCATTTCGCGATCGCGTAATATGATCGCTGTCCAAGGGATTGCTCGATAAAAGATATCGGCTCTGAGCAGGGAGTAGGTTCTCCAGCACTTCAAATGCTTGACTTGGATCGTTTTTCGCAAGCCAATCCGGTGCCCGTTTCGTTTCAACCTATTGCCTAATTCAATATCTTCCACACAAGGGAGACGATAACCCTCATCAAAGCCGCCAACTGCTAAGAAAATATCCCGCCGGATTGCACCACAAGCGCCCCAGAAAGTAGAGGCTTCTTCTGATCCGGTTTGATGGGTATAGTGATGGAATAAATTTTTGTATTGGGACAAGAAATTCGGCGCCCCCGGCTGATCATCGTAGGAGCCAATTAAGGCGGCGAGTTCAGATTCCTGACTGAATGTGGTCGCTACTTTACCGATAGTGTTATCATGAACTTCGACATCGGCATCGACAAAGAAAAGAATATCACCGCTGGCTGCCTTAGCGCCTAAGTTGCGAGCTTTCGCAGGTCCGCCAGAGGTAGGAACTCTAATCACCTTGGCGCCAAAGTCTTGAGCTAACTGCCACGAGCCGTCAGTATCGCCGTCAGCGACGACAATTACTTCCGATGGCTGGGGTGAGGCTTTCGCCAGACTGGAAAGACAACGACGAAACGCTTCACCACCGTTATAGACAGGGATTATTACCGATATTGTCGGTGTTGTGGTAGAAGGTATCATCTGGCTCTTGGTAATGTGGTTCGTTGGGGCTAGCATAGCTGGTAGCTTTGTTTACGACATCCATCTGGGGTCAGATAGACAGTGCTTCCGGCACTTTAGTCAAGCTATATACCAGAAATTGTAATGACGGTACTTATGAAATCTTAATCAAGCTTTTGGGTGAGCGATCGCTTAACTGACTTTCTTTGCAGAATCTTCATCAAATTCTCGTCTTTGGGGTTGTTGTATGAAATTTTCGTGAAGGCTGGATATTCTGTAACGTCTGATACAGAAATAAACAGAGTCAACTGCCCCACCCACTTTTGGGATGGGGTTTTCCCGGCGAATTTTATAAACTATTCAACTCTAGTTATTTTCAGGAAACGGTTTTTGACGCGGGGGCTTGAGGAGAGGGCGACCCAAGTCTTTTGAATGGACTACCGTTGTGAATTGATGCAAGGGGGTCGCCCCTACATGAACAATGAACCTTTGAGGAGAGGGCGACCCAGGTCTTTTGAGTGGACTACCGTTGTGAATTAATGCGGTGCGGGTCGCCCCTACATGACCAATGACAGTCTACGCGATCGCTTGTCCAATCTTGTGGACTTTGATCAAACTTGTGCTTCCCGGCGTACCAATGGGAACACCAGAGGTAATCACTACCTTGTCCCCATACTCAGCTAACTCCATCTCCACCGCAGCATTGACTACATTAGTTAACATCTGTTCGGCGTTGTGTACAGGGGTAATCAGATAAGGTTGTACGCCCCAAGACAAAGCCAACTGACGATAGGTACTTTCTTCTGGCGTAAAGGCAATAATCGGGGTTTTGGGGCGATATTTAGACACCAGTCGGGCTGAACTCCCGGATGAGGTGTTGCACATAATGCCCCGTGCGCCTAATTGACTGGCAATATGACAAGCGGCTTCGGCTACGGATTCGGTGGTGCTAATACTACAACTAGGAAACTCAGACGATTTTGCCAATCCTTCTACTAGCACTTTTTCCGTCTGGATGGCAATATCGTGCATCATTTGCACGGCGGCAATGGGATATTGTCCTACAGCGGTTTCACCCGAAAGCATGACCGCATCCGTTCCATCTAAAATTGAGTTGGCAACATCCGTGGCTTCAGCCCGAGTCGGATCGGGGGCACTGATCATCGACTCCAGCATCTGGGTGGCTGTAATCACAGGTTTACCGGCTTGATTGCAGCGACGAGTAATCTCTTTTTGGATTAAAGGAACCTTATCCAACGGCGTCTCTACCCCCAAGTCACCGCGAGCAATCATAATTCCATCAGCAATATGGAGGATTTCCTCTAAGTTTTCCACCGCTTCCCGTTTTTCAATCTTGGCAATCACACGGGTTTTAGCGCCTGCGGCTTCAATCATCCGCCGCACCGGTTCCAAATCACTGGCGCTTCGCACAAAAGACACCGCCACCCAGTCAACACCCGATTGCAGCCCAAAACGTAAATCGGTCATGTCTTTTTCAGTCACTGAGGTAACGGGTAAATACGTTTCAGGTAAGTTGACGCCCTTTTTAGAGGAAAGAAGTCCACCAATTTTCACCAAGGCGCGAATACTATCCGCATCCCGTCCCGTGACAATCAGCTTGACTCGACCATCATTAATGGAAATCGGTTCACCCACGCGCACCATAGCAAACAGGGTGGGAATCGGCAAGGGAATCTCTTCAGCATTGTTGCCTTCCTCATTTAACACAAATCTCACTTCATCACCGGTGTTCACTTGAATTCCGTCGGGAGGCAATTTTCCCAGCCGAATTTTAGGTCCGCATAAATCTTGCAGTAGGGCTAGAGGCTTGTGATGTTGGCTGCTAATTTCCCGGATTTGCTGAATCGTCTGCCCGTGAAACTCATGGGAACCGTGAGAAAAGTTTAACCGGGCAACATCCATCCCGGCTTCAATCAAGGCTTCAAGGCGTTCGGGTGAGGCGGTAGCTGGTCCAATGGTACAGATAATTTTAGTGCGACGCATAGGATACTGGGTCATAACGGCAATAGAACTGATGTTCTCTTTCTAGCGTGTGATTTTCAGGGTCTACACACCCCTACCAATCCAACGTCCGCCTAACCGGATGATTTTGATCCGGGATGGCGCGGGAGAACACCTGTCATGAAGATAGATCAACTTTCTGGGAAAGACGCTATCTGAAAGCGGGAGAAATTATTAAAGTCCACGGGAGGGAAATAGTATCCGGAGCAGGGGGAGCCAAGATGTCGGGTGTCGGGTATTGAGGAGCAATGTTCCAGACGTGCTTTTCAAGCGTCTGGGTGCGGAGGAGTTAATTTAAAATTCTTGCACTGGGTGGGGGCGGGTTTAGTCGCTCAGGCAAGAAACGATAATAGTGAAAAGAACCCCTACAAACCCTGTCCGACTAGCGAGGCGAAGGGTCAAAACTTCCTTTGGGCAGATTTTTCGGGCAATCCTGATTAGCACTCCTACTCCTTAACCCTGACTTCAGGTAGAAGTAATCCTCTGATAAAAATGAGTAGGGTTGTGATTGAGTGTTTATCATTTTCCAGTTATCTCAGACATCTGAGGTGGGTTAGTGAGGCGCTCAACCCTTGTTTAAAAGGATTTAAACATTGCTGAAGTTATACAAATTGTCAATAACAAAAACAATTTGCATTTTGAATGACGGCAAGTAATTGAGGATATAATGCGCCAGTTTAATGTTGAGGGACTGTTCCAGATGTAGCATAGGTCTGGAACAGTCGGGGCGGGTTTAGTTACTTATGGGTACACAATAAACGCTAATTGTGAAACCCGCCCCTAAAGATTCAAACGTCAAAACTTAAACAAAGGGCGGGTTTAGTTACTTATGGGTACACAAGAAACGATAGTAGTGAAACCCGCCCCTACACAATCAAAACTCCTATGAATGCCCCAGCTATTGCAACCGCCTCTAAACCCACGCCCCAAGAACGCCAAAATCTGGAACACCAAGCCGATTACAACACAATATCATCATTACCCCAGGTTTGGTCGTTAGCCGCCCAGCGATTTGGGGATACTGTCGCCTTACAAAACCCTTACGCTAAACCCGAAGTCAAGCTAACCTTTGCCCATACTTGGCAGCAAATTCAGCAGTTTGCGGCTGGATTACAAGCATTAGGTGTCTCGGCTGGGGATCGAGTTGCCTTATTTTCTGAAAATAGTTCCCGCTGGTTTGTTGCTGACCAAGGTATTATGACCACTGGGGCGGTTGATGTGGTGCGAAGTTCTCAAGCGGAACGAGAGGAACTTCTCTATATCCTTAGGGATAGTGAATCAACTGCGTTAGTTGTGGAAAATCAGGATACTTTAACCAAGCTGCATCAGCATTTGGATGATTTGCCGATTCAACTGGTTATTTTATTATCAGATCAGGAACCGGAAGCAGAGTCAGGGTTGAATATTCTCAATTTTTCCCAGGTGTTGGAACAGGGAAAAAATCATCCATTTCAACCGATTGAACAAACCCCTGATACCCTCGCCGCCTTAGTTTATACCTCTGGCACCACCGGGAAACCCAAGGGAGTTATGCTAAGTCATGGCAACCTATTGCATCAAGTGACTAGCTTGGCTGCAATTGTACAGCTAGAAGCAGGCGATCGCGTCTTGAGTATTCTCCCATCTTGGCATGTCTATGAACGCGCCATTGAATACTTTGCCCTCTCCCAAGGCTGTACCCTGATTTATACCACGCTGCGCCATGTTAAGCGGGATTTGAATGCTCAACACCCTAACTATTTTGTCTCGGTTCCGCGTTTATTGGAATCGATTTATGAGACGGTGCAAAAGCAGTTGAGTAAAGAATCTGCCCGAAAACAGCGCTTGGTTAATGCTCTATTCTCGATTAGCGATCGCTATATTAAAGCCCGTCGCCTTGTCAATGGTTTAAGTTTAGAACAGCAGCAGCCCTCTCTATTTCAACGCCTCTGGGCTAGACTTCAAGCCTTGACATTGGTTTTAATTCATGCATTAGCTGACCGATTCATCTATCAGAAAATCCGCGAGCAAATCGGTGCAAATTTAAAGCAAACCATCTGTGGGGGTGGCGCACTTTCCCAGAAATTAGATGATTTTTATGAAATAATTGGCATTGAGGTACTCGAAGGGTATGGTTTAACCGAAACCTCGCCCGTTCTCACCGCCCGTCGTTCTTGGCATAATCTCCGGGGTTCTGCGGGTAAACCGATTCTAGAGACAGAAATTCGTATTGTTGATCCAGACACCAAAGAAACCCTTCCCCAAGGAGAAAAAGGGTTAGTTTGGGCGAGGGGATCTCAAATCATGCAGGGTTATTATCATAACCCAGAAGCCACTGATAAAGTGATTGACGCTGAAGGGTGGTTTAATACTGAAGATTTAGGCTGGTTAACGGTTCAAGAAGACTTAGTTTTGACCGGAC
Source organism: Coleofasciculus sp. G1-WW12-02 (assembly GCF_040219735.1). Lineage (NCBI taxonomy): Bacteria > Bacillati > Cyanobacteriota > Cyanophyceae > Coleofasciculales > Coleofasciculaceae > Coleofasciculus > Coleofasciculus sp. G1-WW12-02. Next base: position 31,028 of record NZ_JAVJRX010000193.1, read on the forward strand.
GGGCAAAGGATACAATTGTCTTGAGTAACGGTGAGAATGTGGAACCGAAACCGATAGAAAATGCCTGTATGCGGAGTCGTTATATTGATCAGATGGTGGTGGTGGGTCAAGATCAGCGATCGCTTGGCGCTTTAATTGTACCGAATTTCGATAACTTACAATCGTGGGCGGCTGAGAATCAGTATCACCTGCAACTCCCGGATCAGGAATCTGCTTCTGGGGAGGAAACAATTGATTTAAATAGCAAACCTGTTCAGGAATTGTTCCGCCAAGAACTCAATCGAAACGTGAAAAACCGTCCGGGTTATAATCCGAATGACCGCATTGGTGTATTTCGCCTAATTTCAGAACCCTTTTCTCAAGAGAATGGTATGTTGACTCAGACGCTTAAAATTAAGCGCCATCTGGTTAGGGAACAGTATCAAGATTTGATTGATGAGATGTTTGCTTAAGTTAGTTAACTTAAGCCCTGTTGAAAAGGAAATCGTGGAACCAAACGAAACAAAGTCCGCCTACGCGGACTAATACCGAGTTGCGCTCAAACATAGTAGATAGGAAAAGCAGGGGAAGCAGGGGAAGCAGGGGAAGATGTGGGAGTTGTAGGGGAAGCCGGGGAAGCAGGGGAAGATGTGGGAGTTGTAGGGGCGGGTTTTACTACTAACGTTGGGTTTTCACCTTGATATGACTAAACCCGCCCCAACGGATTAAGCTAAAACGCATTTAATTGGATGCTGGACATGAATATCATTGCGCTGTAACTAATCCTTGATTTAATTGCTGCATATATTTATCTAAATCCCCTGCAACTTTACCGGATAAAAAATAAGCGCCGAGTAAATTGGGAAAAGACATGGCGATTAACATACCATCGCTAAAATTAATTACGACACCAGAACTTAAAACGGCACCCGTAAAAACCGCCAGGATAAACAATACCTTATAGATGATTAAATTGTTCTGTCCAAACAAATAATCCCAACAGCGTTCGCCGTAATAACTCCAGGAAATCATCGTCGAGAAGGCAAAAAAGAAAATCGCGATCGCAAGCATCAGGGGAAACCAGGAAATCGCTGTACCAAAGGCGACTGAGGTGACTTCCGCGCCACTGAGTTGATTAAATTCGGGATTGCGATAGACGCCTGTAATCACAATCACCAATGCCGTCATATTGCAAATCACTACTGTATCAATAAACGGTTCTAAGAGAGCCACAATCCCCTCCCGCACAGGTTCTTGGGTTCTGGCGGCGGAATGTGCGATCGCGGCTGAACCTACCCCCGCTTCATTAGAAAACGCTGAACGCCTTAATCCTTGAATCATCACGCCAAACACTCCCCCCTCCACCGCCTCTGGAGATAATGCGCCGTTGACAATTGTCAGTATCGCCGCCGGAATTTCCATAAAATTCGTGATCAGAATCCACAGCGCCGCTACAAAGTAAATCAAACACATCGCCGGGACAATTGCACCTGCAACCATCCCAATCCGTTTAATCCCACCAATAATTACCATTCCCACTAAACTAACCAGAATCAAGCCATAAAGCCAACTGCGCCCCACAAACCAGGGTACAACTATAGTTATCGCTGCATAAGATTGGTTCGCCTGAAACATACTCGCGCCGCCGAATGCGCCACAAATGCCGAGAATGGAGAAGATAACCGCTAATACCTTCCCCAGGTTCTGATGTCCCATTTCCGCCAAACCTGCTGACAAATAGTACATTGGACCCCCAGCCACTGTACCATCGGGTTTAATTACGCGATATTTCTGCCCCAGAGTACATTCAACAAACTTACTCGTCATCCCAAACAGTCCCCCCAGCGTCATCCACACCGTCGCACCGGGACCCCCTAAACTGATCGCGATCGCGACTCCAGCAATGTTACCCAATCCCACAGTAGCCGAAAGTGCCGTTGCCAGGGCTTGAAAATGAGACACCTCCCCGGCTTCCGTCGGATCATCATACTTTCCCCGTAACACCTCAATGGCGTGCCAAAAGCCTCGGATGTTAATAAATTTCATCCGCAGGGTGAAGAAAATCGCACCGCTAATCAGCCAAAGGACACTGAAAGAGAAAACACCTAGGGTCAAAAACTGCACTGTGGTTTGCTCACTAAGGATACAAGGTTATGTCCTTCTTAGTGTGACAGTGCATTCGCTGCTTCTTCAACTGGGTTGAGTTCTATGAGTCATTATCGGGGGAATCGGGTGCGTGAATGTTCCAGAGGTGTCATGGTACATCTGTAGGGGCGGGTTTTACGATTATCGTTTCTTCGCCTCACCCCGATGTGACTAAACCGTATCATGGTACATCTGTAGGGGCGGGTTTTACGATTATCGTTTCTTCGCCTCACCCCAATGTGACTAAACCCGCCCCGATTCGGTGAGATGGAAAGAATTAAGGGTGGATTTTGGATTAACGTTATCGGTGTTAATGCTAAGTTTATCCCTAAACCCTCCCCTACAGGATGAAACTCCTAAATTCTCAACTCCTCAATTCTGGGGGATTTTGGAACTTCTGGTTCCCCCCAAAGTTGCTTATCCTGTACATGCAAGTCTTCTCTGTTCATGTTTGAGGTTAATCAGCCCCCTAAATCCCCCAATTCTGGGGGACTTTGGAACTTCCGGTTCCCCCCAAAGTTGGGGGGCTAGGGGGGCAAGTTTTGATTCGTGCAGGAAGTTTATTGATGAAAGATACTCTAGCTATATTATTATCATTTACCTCACTTTACTGATGCAAAAAAACTCTCATAGAATTCGCGGCACTACAAAACCAATTGAGCAATCCGCTCGTCGCTTGCGTCAACAGCTTACTCCCGCAGAAGCCTGCTTGTGGAACGCTTTGAGGCGTCGTCAACTGGCAGGACTTAAGTTTCGCTCTCAACATCCAGTGGGACGTTTTATTGTTGATTTTTATTGTCCATCCTGTAAGTTGGTAATTGAGGTAGATGGCGACATTCATGCTCAGCAAAAAGACTATGACGACGCTCGGACAGAGCAGCTTCAGGCTTTTGGCTATCGAGTATTAAGGTTTACAAACGAAGCTGTTTTAAACGATTTGCAAGCTGTTCTAGCCCACATTGTCAAAGTAGCAGAAGCTCAGTCGCCCCCTAAATCCCCCAATTCTGGGGGACTTTGAACTTCCGGTTCCCCCCAAAGTTGGGGGGCTAGGGGGGCTAAATACAGTATTTTGAGGTTATATGGGAGTAGTTTCAGGTTTATCAAATTAGTTAAAGGAGAAAGAACTCAGTACGCTTTATCTAAACTATTTGATATTTTCAATTCAGGAAATGAGTTGTATAGCGTTTTGAGTGTGCTGAAGCGTTTGGATAAATTGATGTCTCAATTCGACACCTGCCATACCGCTGAAACAACCGACCAACAAGCGCTAGAGGACTTTGGTATTACCCAACTCCTCTTCCACCTCAAGCACTACAGCGACATTGACTTCGATGCGTCGCAAATGCATCTGACGGATGCTGAAGTCAACGCGATCGCGAAGCTATTTATCCAGCAGTTAACCCAAAGCCTCAACGGTAAACTCATCGCGGGTGCGTTAAATACCCTGCGTCATGGTGAGGAGATAGAGAGTAAAGACGTAGCCTGCTACGTCTCTACATTCTCAGTCGGGGCGGGTTTAGTCACATCTGAGGAAAAAAGAAACAATAATCATCAAACCCGCCCCTACACACAATTCAACACTCAAGACTCAACGCTCAACAGGTTTCCCACCCCTCGCTACACAGAAGGCGATCGCGTCCAATGGAAAACCGCTAATCCCGACTGGGGCGTGATTCTGGGACGTTTCTCTGAATACAACCACCATCACCGTCAGTGGATGGTTTACTACCTGATTCAACTTGCCCCTGATTCTCCCAGTGCAGGTTGGGTAACCACGGATACGGCTTCTGAAGCGGATTTGGTAACAATACCCGATCCCGTTGAATCAACAGAAGATAATGGCAACCCCTACCTTTATCCAACCCATTCTCGACATGGGATAGCGTTAGCGAAGCGCGGCGCTCTTAGCGCACAGCGCTGCTGCGAAGCGCAGAACGCACCCCCATCTCTGCATTGCCCGACTGGACGCTATAATACCCAACGGCGACACAATCCCCGCCCGATCACCCAGCGTGAAAAATACATCATTGACCTCTACAGTTACTGTGAATTAGCGATGACGCCAAAGCAGTTTTATTCCAAATGGGATGTGACTTATGAACAACTTTCTCATATTTGTTCCCGTTCCCTGGGGACAGTGCAGTGTTGGTTCAACCGAGGTCAAGGGTATCATCCACCTCAACCCGTTGACTTGCGCCATCTGGCAATCATGGATTTTTTATTAGAACATTTTGAAGAAATCCCCCAGTCCCTAATTAACCTGCTGTGTTCTTCTTAAGAACCATCTGTAGGGGCACGACATGTCGTGCCCCTACCATAAACAGGCTCTGTGGGTAAAAACCCAACCCCTACCTATGCAGCATATAACTCCATCTGACTCCCTAAAATCTGCTGGATCTTCTGGTGTAACTCGGCTTGGGTATGATAGTGAAGAGTTTCCAAAGACGCCAGTAACCGTTGCTTATCACACAAGGGTAACATCGCCATCAACTCATCCGCCTCTTGTAGCATACGCTCTTGGGCTTCTGGAATCAGGTTCATCCAATTCGATAACAACAAGTTACGCTCTATAATCGTTAGTTTCCACTGATATTCAGGCATCCTGACCGGCTCCTCTATTCCTTCGTTTTCCTTTGTTCAAGATTTACAGGTGTGGATCAGGATGCTTTTGATTTAACTCACAACTCCCTCATCTTCCCGACTTCGTCCCACTTGGCGAACATCTCTCTCATCTCCTATAACGGGTTAGAAGCTGTTTGTTAATTTCTGGACACATCTAGACATTTCTTCCCGTTTGGGTACTTTTCACGCATAGCTGTAGCCATCCTTTCGATGAATTGGTTTTTCGACATATTCGAGTTTGATGCCAATCCGTTTTTTACCAGTTGTCGGATAGATCTCACCTCTACCGTTGCTGTATGGGCAAAGTCGAGCAACATAAGTTCCTGTGTTCACACCTTTTGCTGTGTTCACACCTTTTGGGATGATCGTTTTCACGATGTCGCCAGTACAGAAGCCATGAATCGGACGCAATGGGCGATACTTGTGCGGATAACCTAGTCTATCGGTTTGGCATCGTTGTCGTCCGCCTTGACCCGTTGCTTTGACTTGCAGAATCTTATTGGTCAAAACTTTGAGCATTTCGGTTACACCAACACAAGCAGCACTGAAGGGGTGACAAGCAGCTCAAAAGCTTGACAGACAAAGCATTTTCCCCCTCAAGCTTCAAAAAGATGAGAGCTTATTGACAGGTTTATTGAGAATAAAAAGGTAAATGAGAATGATAATCACAGAGAGTAAGTACCAG
>NZ_JAVJRX010000194.1:0-80725 GCF_040219735.1 Coleofasciculus sp. G1-WW12-02
TGAAGACGATGGCTAGGTTTCTTACAAGTGGGACAAGCTGGCGTTTTCGATTGGGATTCAACTTCTAACACTAAGGCTTTTTCAAGGTTTTTTTTAGATTTAACTATAACGCCTTGCAAACTAAGAAGTTGAGTAAGCTGTCTCTTCATTTTTTGACTGTGTTTATTCAGGTATTAACTAACATTTTAGCATAATAAGTCCTGAAGAACCGTTTGTCAGTAGAAAGTGTCCGAGATAGTTAATCCCAAAAATGAGTTCAAACCCTTCTTTAGTTGTGCCTCTGGCGTTGAATACACCCGCATTATTCACTAATACATGAAGTGGCAGATTCCGTTCCTGAAAAAGTTTCGCAAATGTGCGAACCGAATCGAGGGATGCTAAATCGAGTGGCAGAAACTCAACATTTAGATTTCCGGTAGAGGAGCGAATATAATTGACAGCTTTCTCGGCTTTGCTTGCACAGCGACAAGCGATAAATACATGATGACCGAATTGGGCGAGACCAACAGCACTCATCAAGCCTACACCTGAGTTCCCACCGGTGACAATGCAGACCTTCTGCTTCTTACATTGATTCATAATTTCTCATTTTTTATTGATATTATTGAAATCTTTGTATAGAGGTTGGATAAATTGAATGCCTATCTAAGTTTAGCTCAAAAATCTCCAAAGCATTGAGACGGAACCCCACCCTAACCCTCCCCTTGAGAAGGGGAGGGAACCGGTAACTCGAAGGGCTAAAATCGTGGCTAAACAAACAAAGTCCGCCTAGGCGGACTCAGGAAAAATTAGGGGATTATTCACCATTTACAGAAGTTTGACATTCGAGAAGTTAAACTCCTCAACGGACTCTTTTCCATCGGTTTCTGTGCGAATAATGCGTTGGGTTAGGATACAATAGTCGCCCACTTTTTCGTAATTATCTTCAAACACACTTTTACCGCCCTTTTGTTCACCAGTTTTGGGGTCATGGTAGACGGAATCATAACTGTGAGAAAGATAACCTTCACCTGTGTTGTGGGAACTAAAGGTGTTAATCGTGACGACAACACCGTGAATGTGACGGTGGACGTGGGTTACTTCATTATCACGGATTTTATAGCGATCGCCTTCTGCTTTACCACCCATTAACAGTTCCACAGCACCCGTCTCATCGGTATCCCCGAAGGAGAAGGTGTTCTTCCCGTGGGTGTCTTCAAAGGAACGGCGAACCCGGTGAATTGCGGTTTCCCAGAGTTGAGAGTGAATCGCTTGCTTGGCTTGTTCGTCTTCAACATCGAAGACTTCTGCTTTCATATCCGAGTTAACCCGAACCTTACCTGTAACAACCTGATCATCCTGTTTAAATGTCACATCTGCGGTATAACCGGGGAAGTTGTTATCCCAGGTGTAGCGGTTTTCATACGCCGCCCGAAAAAAATCACGAGCTGATGTTTGAACTCCAACCATCTGCCTCTCCTATCATTTTAGTTGCTGTAAACTAGCATAGTCGGGACTATCTAGCCTGTATAGACCCCAAGTGGGTACAGTCGGCGTCAACTACGCCACTGGGGAGCAGGGGAAAATAGTGAGTGGTGCAAGATGTGAGTTAAACGGCAAAGATTTTAACATCAACCCCGTTTATTGACTTACAACTTCTAATTTATAGGTGAGACAACTTTTAACGTTTTAACCACAGGAATTATAGCTTCAGTTGTCAGGATAAATTGCTTTCTAATAAAAGGAGAAGTCATCGCGGACAGAAGACCCCCGTAATCCAGGTTAAAATTCACTTCATCTCCAACTTGTAAGTTGTGGTTCTTGCCGTCGAGAATAATATGATCACTGCTAGCTCCTAGTATTTCTAGCTTTTTCTTCGATTTCAAGCTAGATACCAGAACGTCCTGTCTTCCCAAAGCAATAATCACTCTCTGGCTAATTCCTCGATCTGAGAAACTAGGAACGTTTCCAAAAGCATCTTGACAGATCTCGCCAAATGGTATGGAGGGCTTTGTCTTGGACTCAATAACTTCGGCAACGAGTTTGAATGCCTCTGTGTGTAAACCTGGAATCGCTTTCCGGTTCACAGTTTCGCACCCTAAAAAGATGGATTCACCCAAGCGAAGATTGTTGATATTGCCGATATATTGAGCAGATTTATACCATTCATAATTAGCCGAATTACCGCCGGATATTATTTCCAAATCAATCTGAAATTCTTTTTTGATGCCATTAACCAGTTCAGACAATTTATGCATATTTTTATTGTCTGGCTTTACTCCACCATAACAAGCCAAATTGCAGCCAATACCAACAATTTTTATATGGGATAGAGAAAGAGTTTTTCTGATAAATTGAGAAAGATCACCAGGAAGTACCCCTTCCCGCAGATCTCCCAACTCTACCATCACAATTATTTGATGATTTCTATTATGTAGTTTTGCATAATAGGAAAGTTGCTTAATCGTCTCGATTTCAGTGTTTAGACTAATGTCTACACTTGTAACTACAGCTTCAGCCTGACTTAAAGGAGTGCGTAGAAGCACAAACTGAGTGGATATCCCAGCATTTTTCATTTTTTGAATGTTTTCAATGCGAGAGTCAGCAATAAATCTGACTCCACCTTGAATCATTGCCTCGACAATAGAAGGTTCTCCTAGCACTGCTTTGGAAACTCCCATCAATGAAATCCCTCTTTGCCCATAAAGTTCACATAGCATTCGGGCATTGTCCCGTATTTGAGATAGAGAAATTTCTATCCTTGGCATAAACAATTTCATTGATTATTTCCAGACGATTACGTCTACCTCATTCCCAATACAGGCATTTTTTCTAAAGTCTTCCGCTTGATGATTTGATTCAGGTTGGGAAAATGATCACCTAAGGCTTGAATGATTTTTTGGCATCCATGATTCAAGACATCCATTGTCGGCAATTGAAACTGCCTCTCATAATCCTCTATGATTGTCAAAATTTCTTCATCTGCTAGGTTTTCATGGCTTAATGCAATTGCCATAACTTTAGCTTGAGAAATCGCTTCAATCAGTTTAATTTCGCTCTCAACAGTTGGCATTGGCAAATGAGGAAAATCGCACCGAAATTTCCTAGCTGGTGGATGTTGAAGGATAATACCATCGGGCATACTTCCTTTCAAGATGCCGAGAGAACCCATAAAAGCGGGATGACTAACGGCACTCTGTCCCTCAACTAAAATGATGTCGGGACGTTCGTTTTCAAAGGCTTGAATAATAGAGTTTTCTATTTCACCAATCACAAATTGGGAAATCAGAGCATCAATCGATATGCCATACATTGCTCCCTGCATCAAACCAGTTTGACCCGTCGCTACCAATACTGATTTTATGCCGAGAGTCTTGAGGGACTTGTTGAGTTCTATTGCGGTTGTCATTTTGCCGCAAGCACAATCTGTACCTAATATGGCGATTACAGGAACATTAATTTTAGAGAGTTGACCCGTAAAGACGTGCAAATCTTGTAATTGTGGAGGTTTTCTGATATCTTTAATCTGGATATTATTTTGGGCAGCCATCTGGGTAAACTCTTGATCTTCAGAGAAAAACTGATGAAGACCGTTAATGATATCCATTCCTTTTTCCATGGCTTCTAAGATAAGAAACCGTTCTGCCTGGGATATAAAGGCATCTAAAGGAGCTTTGCCATAAATGTAACAGTTGGGAACCTCTGAAAGGTTAATTAATGCTTCATTTAAATTAGCAAAAATGGGTATACCATTCTTTTCTTGCCCTAATTCTTCCCCTGCGTCTTTACCCGCTCGTGAACTATCAATCACCCCAACAATTGTATACAGTTCAGAGTGTCGAACCAACCCAGCGGCAGTTTTTCCGTCTGCTAAACTAAATTGATTTTCGCAGTAAATTAAAGCCGTTTCTTTTTTGATTGTCATTTCAATTAGTTTATTTCAATTTTTTCACTCATCAGGATACTTTTTGGTAATTGCCAAGCCTCTCGATAATTTATAATTTTATCTACATGCTTGCAATCCTTTCCTGATAAGCTTCCTGTTAAATCGTCTTGGATAAACTTCTGTTTAAGCTAGCCATTTCAACCACAGCCTCTCGGTGAAACTGAATCACACAAGAGGCTGATTCCCGATAATGGACACGGGTACAGGTGGATACTTTTAGTGTGATCGTGTTGGGGGTCGAATCCAGTAACCGTTGCACCGTACAGGGTTGAATTTTATTCTTGCAGTAGGCAATGATGCGATCGCCAACTTTAATATCGAGTGCTTTAATGTTCATTAATACTCCTCCTTTGGGTCAATGAATTGGCTGTGTCAGTCGTATCCAGCACGAAAAAAGGTTTATCGGTACGACTCAACCGAGATACCATTAATTGTCTTGGAGGTGTCATGATTAGCTACGGCTTTTATCGTTCAAAGCCCGTCAGATCATCAAGAGTAGATTTATTGCTCCTAGCTACTCTACTGTTGTAGTACCTCTTCAGAGTAGCATATAAAAATGGTAAATTATATCAAAGTCAAAATTTTATCGTCAAGATAATGTCGCTATACTGTAATTACTGTTCACCCCGATAAAAAAATGGGCTCTCCTAAGCGTTCAGGTTAAACCATGCTGACTTATTTAATAATTCGTTCAAAATGATAGATTATGACCGTGCCAAGTACAATGAACCGTTCTCTGCACAGTTTCTTCCAAGCGATCGCAGATGCTCGTGATGAGCAGGAACTTCGCCTGCACATTATGGACGAATTAGGGGAGCATTTTCAGGCGCAGTATTGGGGGCTGTGTCTGCTCAACGAAGACTCTCACGCGGCTGAGGTGCAAATACAAGGGGGAGCTGATACGGAGGGGTTTGTCGCCGATTACAATAAGTTGGCGCGAAAGGTCGATCCGGTGTTACGCTATGTCATCGAACACCATGCTCCCGCCCATGAACAACTGATATTCTCTCCAGAGGTTTGGAAACAATCTGAACTGTACCAGAATTGTTATGCTCGCTACGATCACGAGCATGTGATGATGGGTCCGATTGTTAGTGGGGGGCGTTTGATGGGTGGGGTGTATTTTGCCCGCGCGAGTGACGCACCTGCATTTGATTATAAAGATTTGGCTGATTTAACCGGATTATGTCTACATTTATCCTCACGTCTGGCTACTTTGCGATCGCAACCCAAAAAATCCCCGTCTCTTGTCGCCAATCGCCTTACCCCACGGGAACGGGAAATTGCTGATTTAGTTGCTAAGGGGTTGACAAATGCAGAAATTGGTGCTGAACTTTGGATTACCCGAAATTCAGTAAAACAGGCGCTGAAACGCATGTTCCGTAAGCTGAATGTATCGGCGCGTGCGGAGTTAGTGGCGCGATTGCAAGATACTGTGTAGAGACGTTACATGCAACGTCTGGAAAAATTGTGTAATAAAAGGGTTCAATAATGTCATACAACCCTAGATATTGCCAGAAGGAAATCAGTAGGAAAATTAAAATGTAGCGGCTGGTTTAGGGACTCAATGAACGGGGAAATCAATACATTTCATACAAAACCTGCCCTTCAACGGTATTGAACCTAACCGATAACCTCAGTTCAAAATCCATCCCTTACGGTTAAGAAGAGGGCGGGTTTCGTTGTCTTATTTGAGGTTTGTCTACAGATTTAATTCCTAAACCCGCCCCTACCTGATTGGGGTGCGATCGCGGCGGTTATTCTAATGCTTCAAAACCAAGCGATAGCGAGGTTTACCATGGCGCAGCTTTTCCATCGCCTCATTAACCTGCTCAAAGCTGAAGGTTTCGGTAATGGGTTCAACACCCTGTCGTGCGGCGAAATCGATCATTTGAGAAATCGTTGCTGGACTCCCCACTGGACTAGCTGAAATCGACTTTTGACCAGCAATCATGGGGAAAAGCTGGGTAGATAGGGGATTGGGTATTACTCCAACGAAGTGTAACCGACCTTTGGGACGTAATGCGGCAATGTAGGCGTCCCAATTGAGGTCAGCATTAGCCGTGGAGAGAATAAAGTCAAAGGAATTCTGCACTGATTCCAATGCTTTGGGATCGCTAGAATTGATAAAATGATTTGCCCCCAACTCCCGTGCTTCTGCTTCTTTCTCAGGACTACTGGAAAATGCTGTGATCTCACACCCCCAAGCCTGGAGGAAACGCAGCGCGATATGACCTAATCCGCCAATACCAATCACGCCAACTCGATCCGTCGGTTTAATGTCAAACTGGACAATGGGGTTAAATACGGTGACGCCGCCGCAGAAGAGGGGACCTGCAGTAGCGGGATTAACTGCATCGGGTAGGGGAAACACCCAACTCTGATCAGCGCGAACCTTATCCGCGAATCCACCATGACGACTGACAATCGTTCCTTCTACGTTCGAGCAAAGGTTGTGATTCCCTGACATACACCATTCGCACGTCATGCAGGAACCCGAAAACCAGCCTAATCCAACCCGTTGTCCTACCTTTAGGGTGGTTACTTTATCGCCCAATGCGGCAATTGTACCCACAACCTCATGACCCGGAACAAAGGGGTACTCGGTCATTCCCCACTCGTTGTCCAGCATACTCAAGTCACTGTGACAAATCCCACAATACTCGACATTAATCTCTACTTCTTCATCGCCGAGACTACCGGGATCGTACTCGAAGGGTTGGAGTTTTCCTCCGGGTTCATGAGCGGCATAAGCTTTGATCATGGTGAAACCTGTAATAGTTACTGTTGATCATTTTACGCCTGAGAGGTTGTGTTCCAGGTTACGGATGTAGGGATTTCAATCGGTCACGATATACTAGACGGATAAGTTGAGTATTTTCCTGGAGATGTCTCTTCCCTTTATCCCTAAGTCGAATGTCACTGACTGGTATGCTGGTGGGCAATGCCCACCCTACGGTATATCAAAGGTTTCGGCGATTCCCTAATGTTTATTTCACTACCATTAATCCCTAAGTCCCCTTCAGAGTAATGGAACAGGACGTTTTCCGCGAACTTGCTAACACGCTGCGCTCGGCGATTGGGTTGCTGGATGGGGAACAAAATGCCCAACTCCGCCAAGACGCGATCGCACTGTGTGATTATCTGGAGAATCCGATTTTCCGTATCGCTGTTTTTGGTCCGTTTAATTACGGGAAATCTACCTTACTCAATGCTTTACTGGGGAAACGTACCCTACCCATCGATTTAATCCCCACCACAGGCGCAGCGATTCATATCTGCTACGGGAACGAGTTACACACGCGCATTACCCTCAGCAATGGTCAACAAATTAGTGAAAATGGTACGGATATCCTGAAACAGTTTGCCATTTTAGATGACCAACGGCGGATGCGGGAGGATGTGACCAATGTTGAGGTATTTTGTCCCCATCCTTTCCTGAAAACGGGGGTAGAATTGCTGGATTTACCGGGAACGGATGACCGCGAAGCCCAGGACGCTTTAGTTCGTGACCAACTGCTCACCGCTGATTTAATTGTACAGGTGCTTGATGGTCGTAAATTGATGACGTTAGGGGAACGAGAACACCTGCGAGATTGGTTATTGGATCGGGGAATTACTACGGTTATTTTTGTGGTTAATTTCCTAAATTTATTAGAACCCGACGAGCAAAAACAAGTGTATAATCGGCTGCTTTTTGTGGCGGAAAGTTTCCGTTCGCAACTGCCGAATAATATCAGTAATATCTATCGGGTGGATGCTCTCCCCGCCTTACGCTATCGACTCAAAGGGGATACCGCCGCCGCCCAAACCACGGGCTTAGATATGCTGGAATCGGCGCTGCAAAGCATTGTCGCCACTCGCCATGAGAGCCTCGCCATCCGCTTTCCCCGTGTGCAGGCGATCGCGTCTCAAGTCCAACAGGCTGCAACTGTCAAAGTGCAAGCCATTTCCGCTGAAATTACGATGGCTCAACAAAAGCATCAAAGTAAAATAGAGATTAAAGAAAAAGCACAGAACCTGATCCAAAAAGGATTCGCCGCCAGTGTTTCTGATTTTCAAGGATGGCTGTATTTACCGAAACTTTTAGAACGCTATCAATCGGAACTGGTTTCAGCGCTCCAACAGGGTACGTTTAATCTGTGGGAACAAGGCGGTTTTAAAGAGGCGATTCATGAGCATCAACAGGGAATTGTTAAATGGGTACATCAAGCGGGTGAATTTTTTGATCGCCAACCCCCGACTGATTTGACGATTTCCTTTCCCAAACCCCCAGAAGTCCAGCTTCCGGAACCCCCACCCCAAGCTAAGGGAACTCAGGGCGTTACTCCAGTTGCGATCGCGACGGGATTGGGTTGGGTATTTGGTGGACCTGTTGGCGCGGCGGTGGCGGGTGGGGCGACGTATTTGTTGAATAAAAATTCCGGGGATTCTGCACCGCCAAAATCTGCGGCGTCATACCTAGAACAAGTGACTCAAGCTTACACCAATGCGGCGACAGAGTACCTCACTTGCTTGAACCGGGAGGCGGTTTCCGCATTGGAAGGCTATGAGAAATTGGCGGAAACTGTGATTAATGTTAATCTGACGAATGAACCGTTAAAACTGACAATTGAGCATCATCAGTTACAGTTACTGCAAAATATTTTAGAGAATTTGGAGCAAGAATTGGAGCGGGTGAGGTTAAATTTAGCTGGATAGTCGCCCTGAACTCAAATACTGGCTCATACCAAATCCGGGTTAACTACCTCCTTTATGGGTAGGGAAAAAGCAATAGGCAATAGGCAATAGGTAATAGCAGGTATAAGCCCCAACATCCGCCTTTATTACCCCCCTGCAAGAGGAGGCGATTGAAATGTCCGACTACTTACTTTTGATGACGCCATTGTTGCGCCCGAACCACACCCACTAATTTAATTCCACTCTCAATTTGAGTAAATCGCTGTTGTTTGCTGGATCGCGCTGAACTCTCCTGTAGGGAGGTTAAGCTAAAACTTAGTAGTGCCAAGACTAATGCCGTGGCGGTTAAGTTACAAGTAAATTTTACGTTAAACATTGCCCTGAAATAACCTTACTCAATCACTGGCAAGACTCCAGTGGTAAACTCAGCCATGAATGGGTGATGAAAAATCACCGGAATTAAACTTCATACCAATTAAAATCATAAACCCAAACCCCGCCTAAATAGCTTCAGTAAAGTTACTGGAAATTTTGCTTTTGCCCTATCAGCCATTGCGCGTATATCCACCTAAAAATCTTTATAAAATAAACACTTGATAAAGATTATAGGTACTTTGCCGCTCGCTTGAGTAACTTATGCACGGCAGTAGGGACTAAGCTAAATAGGGCTGACAATAACCTAACCGTTCAGTTGCTAGTAAAGCTCAAATTAAACATGATCGTTTCGGGTTAACACTTCCAACATGAATATAATACCTAAGAGTGCCAAAATCAGAAAAGATTCCATAACTAAATTTCCTACTTTCGATACTTCAATAGTAGAAAAATATACTTTTGTTTAGGGAGAATAATATGCAACTCTTTCGATTGACTATTAAATAACCAATCCATCCCGCCCAATCTATAGCTTTAGTAACATCTGGACAGGTACAGTTTTGCAATTGGCACGGCTTTCAGGAGGAGTAGGCAAAAATCTCCAGGCTTCTCATGTTGCTGTTCGGGTTAAGCGAAGCATTTATACCTATGCCCAAATTAAATTAGAACTCGCCGCTAGGCGTCGGTCAAGAAACCCGGTTTCTTTGGTGAAATGCCGATATGAGAGTTGTTGTCCTGGCGAGAAACCCGGTTTCTGGGAATACTTGATCGGTGTTCTAGTAGTCTTAGTATTCACCGGACATGATATAACCAATTAATCATTGCGTCTGGCAAGGGAATTTTAGTGCGAGTGTTCGTATCAATACAAACATGGCGAGTTAAGGCATCTGCCCGGTGCGGTTGCGGTGAAGCAGCATCAACAACGTGATACTTAATTTCAAACTTGCTATCACTTAACCGTTGAGGTATCCCCTCAATCAGCAGCCTGTCCCCACAAAACATGGGCTGAAAAAAGTCTACGCTACTGTGGATAATTGGTACAGCCACAGCGGCGCGGCTAAAAAATGTCTTGAGATTAATACCCGCCTTGGCTAGAGAGTCTTCATAGGCTTCGTGACACATTACCAAAACATTGGCAAAGTAAACGACACCAGCAGCATCGGTATCTTGAAAGCGGACAGTGCGGTTATAGGTAAAGGACATGGTAGTTCATTTAGAATGCCCCAATGGAGGTTGACTTGGACGCCGCCGCTTTTTTTCTCGTCGTTGTTTCCAGTTCCTAATCGCAACCGCTGTTTTGGCTGATGGAGTGCGATAACTCTTGTGATTACTTCCATCTTGATTGGCTGATTTGTCAGTTGTCGGTTGGGGTTGTCTGACTAAATACTGCGCCAGATCATCATAAGGTGATTTAAAATTAAGGTCTTGCAGAATCGGCTTAACGGAATGATAGCGATTCGTCAAGGATACATTTGTCATTTTCCGCAGCACTTGAGTAAAAGGCTGACTGACATGCACCAAGCGTTCCCAGTATAAAGCACCCGTTTGGCGATCGCTCTCCAAATCTAGAGGCGCTTTTCCGGTTAGCAGGTAAAGACAGGTCATCCCTAGGGCGTAGATATCACTAGCAAATACCGGTCGCAGAGAAAACTGTTCCGGTGGTGCAAACCCGACGGTGCCGATAAAATGAGTTGAGGCGAGTTTCAGGCTACTGTCTAGGGCTTGAACCAATTTCTCCTTAACCGCGCCGAAGTCAATCAACACCAGTCTACCATCGTCTTCACAACGGATAATGTTTTGCGGCTTGATATCTCGGTGAATGACGTTATTTCGGTGAATGTAGTCGAGTAGGGGTAGCATTTCCGCCAAAAACTGTCTGGCGGCTACCTCAGATAAACATCCGCTGCGCCTGACTAGCCGCGCTAAGGTTGAACCACGGACGTATTCCTGAACTAAAAAAAATTCTCCCCCAGTCTCGAAGTAATTGAGTAACATGGGAATCTGAGAGTGGCTACCCAGTTTGCCGAGAATTTTTGCCTCTCTCTCAAAACGCTGGCAAGCATTCTCCAAGGCTTTTGGGTCATCAACTTTGGGGCAAAGTTGCTTAATCACGCACAGCGGTTGACCCGGTAACCCAGCATCTGTGGCGAGAAAGGTCACGCCAAACCCACCGCGACCCAGCATTCGCAAGATCTTATAGCGATCGCAAAATGGCTCATTTTGACCGCAAAGCTGACCAAGTTGGGTTTGCTGTAGAATTTCCGAGTGGAAGGAAGACACGTTTCCCGGCACAAAATTCATTTTTCCAGAATCAGATGATACAAGCTCTCCAGCCTATTTCTTAGTTTAGGCAAAGATCTTATATTTTTTCAAATTTACACGACGCCTCAGTAAGTGGCACAATAGATATTTCCTATTCATGAATTCATGTAGGCGACCGAAGCGATTAACTTCGACAAAAATAAACCGCCGATCGGTAATAATAGAGCAGACGTGCAACAATGACTATGCATCCAAAACTACAAAAAGCCTTTGAATACCGCCGAGTTCTCAAACTTATTAGTGGCTTGAATAACTTTGACTCTCAGCGGGTAAGTGCCACCGTTAAGGCGGCTGATCGTGGTGGTGCGACGTTTGTCGATATCGCCGCTGATCCTGATTTGATTCGCCTTGTCAAAGGATTGACAAATATACCCATTTGTGTGTCAGCCGTTGAACCCCACCGATTTGTCAGTGCGGTGGAAGCTGGGGCGGATTTAATTGAAATCGGTAATTTCGATAGCTTCTACGCTCAAGGACGGCGGTTCGAGGCGCAAGAGGTTTTAGCCTTGACCAAACAGACGCGATCGCTCTTGCCTGATATTACCCTATCCGTTACCGTTCCTCACATTCTGACTTTAGATCGGCAAGTGGAATTGGCACAAGAACTGGTGGAAACCGGGGCAGATATTATCCAAACTGAAGGCGGTACTAGCAGTCAGCCTCGTTCTGCTGGAACATTGGGCTTGATTGAAAAAGCCGCCCCCACCTTAGCCGCTGCATCAGAAATTTCCCGGGCGGTATCCGTTCCCGTACTCTGTGCCTCTGGCTTATCCAGTGTCACCGTACCTATGGCAATTGCCGCAGGTGCCGCCGGCGTTGGCGTTGGTTCGGCGGTGAATCAGTTAGACAATGAAGTGGCGATGGTTGCGGCTGTCCGCAGTTTGGTGGAAGCTTTGGCAACGGTTAACCTGACACGAGTGGGCGTTTAAGTCCATTTCCATTGGGTAAGTCTATTAGCCATTAATGAAGAAGGGCGCACGGAGCGTGCGCCCCTACCCATGATCAATGGATAATTAATAATTGATAATTGACAATTGATTAATTGGGTCTAAGACCTCTTCGTTTACGAAGAAATTAAAAAAGATTTTCCTTAATTTCAATCCTCTTCTTTTAAGGAGAGTTCATTATCCATTGTTCATTATCCATTGTCAATTTGTAAGTTTCCTGCCAACTCGCTAAGATAGCGTAACTGGTTGTCGAAAATTTCGCTCTTCAACGACACATTAGAACGCAACTTGGTATCAACCGTAAAATCTATTCCACTATTTTAGCTGTATCACGCCGGCATCGTGGGTTAAGCGGGTCATTTATTTTAATTGTATGTCCGCCGTACTGATAACGATACTTGGTTTGAGAAATCCTCAATTTTCCTCAACTTCTTTATCAACTGAGAAAATATAGTAGGAGTTGAAAGGCATCAATCAAAAGTCGGGTTCTATTGAACTGAGGCATCTCACCAGTTTCACAGATGTGTACAACCTGTGAGTCTGTGAATCTTGCTACACAGAACCTTGATGTGTATACGTTGACTGCTTCAATGAGTTGTTAATAGAGTCCCATCTAAATTCTGTGAATAAATGTTACAAAACAACCCTCTCTGCGTAAAATAAAAAACTGAAACCTGAGAGATCAATAGAATCTCAAAATCACGGATGCTGCAAATGTGCATAGGTAATCAGCCTTGAGAAATATAGCGGATTAAGCAGTGATAAAGCCGCACTCCTGCGGCGACGGGAGTGCCCACAAACAAACAGGAGCTAAATTTGACTCCCCAGCGTAGTTTATTTCCAACTTCTGATCTGAACGTAATGGCAAACTCAATCAATCTCAACATTTCTGTTGAATTAATCCTCAATTCCCAGACTCAACTGGTTACAGTTAACGCTCCATATCCCATCATTTCAGTTAAGTGGGATCGGACAGTTTAGCAAGCTGTGATTAACACGGCTGTGATCCTAACTATTGTAGAGCGAGCTTACGGCATCTTGCCTACCGCCATGTTTGATACGTGGGCGTAATTTTTTCCAGATCATTCTTCTAATTGATTGAAGTGAGAGATTAATCTCGCATTAATCATTTTACCAATGTAGGAGGCAATAACGAAGTGCTTAATAACGTTTCCGAAAAAAAGATGCATACCGTCAGATTAGTGCTGGTAATCGGTTGGTTGGTATTAATTTTCTCTCTCTTTTATGACCCCATTTCCCATCACCTAACTGATCCCAATAACCTCCTCAGTCCTTTTCGCGATCCGAACAATTGCGTATTAGTGCAAGGAAAATGTCTGGAACAAGCCGCATATCCCATGGGGACACGCATTTTCTGGGGTATGATTGTTCCCAGTGCGATTATGATTCTCTTGGTTTTCGGTCATGACACCTGGCGGCGTATTTGTCCGCTCTACTTTCTGTCTCAAATTACCCGGGCTTTGGGATTAAATCCCAGACTTAATATTCGCAAAAATCCCTGGCTGGCACAAAACCACCTCTATCTACAATTTGCGCTTCTGTTTATCGGTTTGAACTGCCGAATTCTATTTATTAATTCCACTCGCACGGTTTTAGGGATGTTTTTAATCCTGACTATTCTCTGTGCAATTACAGTAGTTTTCCTGTATGGAGGACGGAGTTGGTGTCATTATGTTTGCCCCTTTGGCATCGTGCAAACTGTTTTTACGGGTCCACGGGGATTATTAAGCTCCCAAGCGCATACAGTAGAACGTCGTAGCATTCCCCAATCTGAGTGCCGCACGTTTGATAAGACAAAAGGCAAAGAAAAAAGTGCCTGTATCGGTTGCAAGTCTACTTGTATTGATAAAGATGCCGAGAAATCGTACTGGCACTATCTCAGCCATCCGGGACGAAAACTCGTGCAATACGGTTATTTGGGCTTAGTGATTGGGTACTTCATTTATTACGGATTATATGCGGGTAATTTCGATTATTACTTTTCTGGGAATTGGGCGCATGAACCTAATCAATTAGCCACGCTTTGGCAACCGGGTTTTTATCTGTTCAATCATCCAATTCCTATTCCTAAACTGGTAGCTTGTCCTTTAACGCTGGGGGTTTGTGTGGTGATGAGTTGTCTGATTTGTACGAAATTAGAAAAGGCATACCGCGCTTCTCTAAGACGGCGTCACTCCAGTATCAGCCGGGAACAGGTTCTGCACCGAGTCTTTTCGATTTGTACCTTTTTGGCGTTTAACATTTTCTTTGTCTATGGGGGACGTCCAGAAATTCTCCGCTTACCCGTCTCGGTACAATTTCTATTTGATGGGTTTGTTGCTGTGGTGAGTAGTCTTTGGCTTTACCGCACTTGGAATCGCAGCGCCGAGCAGTATAACCGGGAAAGTCTCACCCATAGTTTCCGCCGTCAATTGCAAAAGATTCCGGTAGATTTTTCTCAGGTTTTGGAGGGGCGTTCTCTGGAGCAATTAAAAGCTGATGAACTCTATGTTCTGGCAAAAGTTCTGCCTAATTTTAGCCAACAGTACCGCTTTTCCCTTTACAAAGGAGTCTTGCAGGATGGATTAGAAGAGGGGCGTTTTCAGTCGTCCCAAAGTCTAGAGCCACTCCAAGCCATTCGCCATCAACTGGGATTAAGCGATGAGGATCATTATCGGGTTTTGACTGAGCTGGGTGGTGAGCATTCTCATCTTTTATATCCCCATCAACCAACTGAATTTGTTTCCCTACAGCAAAGTTAAGCCAAAACCTTGTAGAGACGTTGCATGGAACGTCTCTACTATTTTGATAGCTATGATTCATAATTCATAAATTGACCTCAGCCAAACCCTAATTAAAGCACCAACAGACGGTATTCTATTTAAGTTTGCACCAATGACCAACCTGTAATCTTCTCTTACTTATCCACCTCAATTCCCCATAATCCTCCATTCTGTTGCTTTAAGTTGCGCTAATTTTTCCAACAAACTTTCGGCTAAATCAAATAACTTAAACTCATCCTCTTCATCACCAGAATCGCGGGTTATCTCTCCAACCGTAACCCCACCTGCCAAAATCATAGTCGCTTCATGAAGCCTATCCGATTCGTCAGCAATACTCAAACAGTCTCCCAACCGGGCAATAATTTGAGCTAATCCTTCAGTTTCCATTTGCTGCTGTACTCGCATCGCTAAGGGATGATCACTTTCTCGCGCCCAAACTGCGGCGGGATAATCACTCGCCAAAAAAGCACTCATAAATTCGACAACTGAGGGTTCAATAAACGTCTGTTCTGATGCTAAGGTGACAGAACTCTCTACCGTTACTTCATCATCATCCCACCTGTCTAGCCAATTTTCTTCTATATCCTCAATATACAAATTCACAAAATCAAGTCCATGCGTCAGCCAATCCTGCTGCATTTTCCGGGATTTTTCCAGCGCTTCCGAAAACGCGCCTAAGTCATCATGACTGTAATTTTGTTGTTTGGTGACCATAACTTAGATAGGAAATTCCGTTTGGGCTAAAAGATTTCGGTCGTCATGACTAATCTTCTCAGTTAGGAAAATTTAAGATAACGTCCCAAGGGAAGAAAGTCACTGTTATGAAGTGTTATTGTTACTAACTGATCCAAAAAATCGGGTTTTCCAGGGTTATAACTTAGGAAAAGCCCTCTATCGATTACCCACATCTGGAGAGTATTTTGCCAATTTTCATATTTTTCTTGAGAATAGTCATTACTCACGCTAGTCACCTGTAGGCACAGGGGCTTTCTTTGACGATAACTAACAATCAAATCTGTTGCCATAGAAAAATCTGTGATATAGCATCGCCAAACTGTACCCCCTCGGCTGACAATTGTCTGAGCTATAGATTTAAGGATATCATCGTCTGCTTGAGTCAACTCACTTGACATCAACTTTTGTTTCCAAATGTAAAATTTTGGATCATTGCTATTTAGCCATTTGGGGAAAAGATAATGATACCAATATCGTTCCGTTGGCGTCATTTGCTCAAAGGCAGATTCCTGCAACTCTGGAGAGGATAAGGCTTTGATAGCTAGCCAAACCTTAGCATCTTGAATCACCTCTAACAAAAACGCCATGACAAATTTTTTAGCCGTAAGCGAACCTGGTTTTATGTCTTTCACCCAGCGGTTAATCTCATCTAACCGTTTCGCTAAACAGGGTTCTATCGATGATGCCTCTTTCATTAGGGATTTGAGTTGAGCTTTGATTTCTAGGGAATGCACATGATTGCTCTAGTCGTCGGCAACGGGATGATGGTTGAATTTATTATATCTCACTTAGTCCCAAATTTATACTGGATTAGCCATTGATTAAATTAACCTAAAGAAACGCTGAATTGAACAAAAATTGCACTTAGGGTCAGGGCGGGTTTATTCACTTGGTAAGATATCGCCGCAGCTAAGAGTAAAACCCGCCCCTACAAATCAACCTTTTGATTGAAGGGTTTGATGCAAGCGTTGATGGCGAAGACAGCACCTACTACGAACGAACTAAATGTCCTCCGCCGCCAGTTTGAGTTCATAAATATTCCCGAATACTTCCCCTAAGACGGAAAATTTGACGTGGATGCAGCTTGGCTGGGGGATTTAACTAGGTTGCAGGAGGAGAACGCGATCGCACAACAGAAGGGGAGGATTGCAGCGAACCCTAGACGCCTTATGTTAGGACTAGCCAATACCTTGATCATTTCTGTTGCTTACTCCGATTGTTGGGACTGTAGCCAATTGAGCAATACTTGAGTGCTACTAAAATAATTTGCAATCCCAACATTTCGTAACGCGGATTGAACTTCGGGTGTACCAAAGTCCCGTTCATTACTACTCAAAAATACTTGAGTTTCCGTCGGGTATGAATGAGCCTGATGTAGAATACAATGAAGAATTAGATTATCTGTATAATCTCTATCAATTAAAGGAATAGTTAAACCATCTTGGATCATTGGCGGCGTTAAAGCAATGAGTTCGGCTTTTTCAGATATCTGGTTAATCGCTTGAAACAGACGCATTTTAATCTCTGCAAGTAGCTGCTCATTTTCAGTTTTATACTCCATTAAAAGCGCCAACATCGACCTCGCATGAGATGAGGTTAAATCTCGTCGTAACTGACTAATTTGCAAATTTAGTTCATTTTCAAAACGTCGGCGGTATTTTTGTTCATTTTCTAACGCTGATAAGGATTCCATTAAACAAATATTTGGCAGAACTAGCTGCACCGATGATGGCGTATTTTGCAGCAATGTAGTCGCTAAGGAATCACGCCCAGTACAAATACTCATGAGAAAGTTCGTCTCTAAGTATAGTATCACCTGAAATTTCTACCTCACGTTTGGTGCTACCCTCGTCTAGTCGTTCTAATAAACCAATGGCTTCTAATTCTTCTAATGCTGGCGGTGTTTCTAACTTCCAGTGGAAGGCTAAATCGTCCAGCCATGCTAAGAGTAATATTTCTAAGTAACCTCCAGTTATTTGTTGATGCTGATAGTCACGCTTATAACTATCAAAGTCTCTAATATATGGTTTTACCATATCCGTCGTCTTTAGGGAACAGATAGCCTCTGACCACTTGACGTCATCCCATTGAACAATTTGAATCGTTTCGGGGTCAACTAGCATGGCGAATGGAACGACAGTTTGTGTGGCTTTTAGGTAGGAGGTAAATTGAGAGAGGTTAAGCTTAACCACATGGCTACCTCTGACATCAGCAACTAGAATAACTTGTCCCTGTTTGTCTAAGGCAATTACATCAGCAGAGATTTGATGACGAAATATAGGATTGGCGGTTTCCATAGGGTTGATGGATGATGGGTGATTGGTTATAGTTTAACAATAATGGGTTGACAATTTAATCCTTTGGCTGCTGTTGATTTTTCTTCACACTCAATCGGATTCGGCTGAAATAACAGTTTTAAATTGCTAGTATCTTCAGGAACTTCAAACACAAGCTGTCCCTGTCGTTGATCACCCGGACTAATTTCACCTGTTGGCGTCTCAATATCCTCCAATGCACTAGCCAAAAGTGCTACTTCGTAGGTTTTATTGTTTCCATCGATAACTTCAAAGGAAACCACGGAAAAGGTTTGCGGTTGTTGTCCTTGATTGACAATGGTGGTATCGACTACTACCCATTGATTCCCTTTATTTGGTTGAATCACGCCTTTTCCCGGATGCACCTTGGTGCTGTTAACAGTAAATTGGAGATTGAGATTTTTTTGGGTGATGGAAATGACGTCACCGAGGGAATGAATTGGTGCTGAAATGGGCTTGGTTGCAGGAGATTCAGCCGTTTCTACAAACGGGCGATCGCGACTTTGCACTGTTTCCGAGTTTTGTTCATTAGGAGAACATCCTAGGATTATAGTGAGGAGACAGATCGACGTGATCGCACCAATTATTATTCTACTTTTTTTATACATAATTATCTATTTGTGTCAACAGGAAAAACAAAAATAAACAGACAAATGACAAATACCCTAAGTTCCCAACATCTGCAACTTATACAAAGCCGCATACAAACCATCCTGTTGCAACAGTTGTTCATGAGAACCGGATTCCACCAACTCACCCCGCTTAAGCACCAAAATTCGGTCTACATTGCGAATAGTTGACAGACGGTGGGCAATAATAATTGCCGTGCGTTTTTCCAATAAATGATCAAGGGCTTGTTGAATTAACGCTTCGGTTCCCACATCTAAACTCGCCGTCGCTTCATCTAATACCAAAATTTGGGGATTACGAATCGCCGCCCGGGCAAATGCCAATAACTGCTTTTGACCCCCAGAAAGATTGGTTCCCCTCTCCCGGAGTTGGGTATCATAGCCTTGAGGAAGTCGTTCGATAAATTGAGCAACATTTGTAGCTTCCGCCGCCGCTTTCACTTGTTCAATCGAGTAGTCTTCTCCCAAGGTAATATTACTTTTAACATCCCCAGCAAACAAAAACCCCTCTTGCAAAATAACCGCCATCTGACGCCGTAATTCAGATTGCGGCAAATCCCGAATATCAATCCCATCTACTAAAATGCGTCCCTTTGTGGCTTCATAGAGGCGACACAGCAAGCGAATAATCGAACTCTTTCCCGCACCAGTGGGACCAACTAACGCCACTTTTTGTCCGGGGCGAATGGTAAAATCTAAGTCTTTAAGAACATAGTCATCTTCTTTATAAGCAAACCAGACATGTTCAAAGCGAATTTCACCTCGATGCGCTGTTACTTCTCCCTTACCATTTGTCCTCGGTTGTTCTGAAATTAACGCCGAATGCGCTAACTCTGGATCACGAATTTCAATCGGCTCATGCATAATATCACTCACCCGTTCAAGTGCCGTGAATCCCGCTTGGAACATGGTAAACTTGTCAGCAAACTGACGCAAAGGATTAAATAGACGCTGCGCGTAAAGAATAAAGGCAGATAAGACACCAAAACTGAGATTATCTTGCAGGATTAACCAGCCTCCTAACCATAATACAGCCGCGATCGCAATTAAGGAAATCCACTCTAATGTGGCGGATACAGCGGAATCATGAAAGATGGTTTTATCAACTTCCGCGACATAGCGCTGGTTCACCGCCCGAAACATCTCAGCATTCACTTGTTCCCGACGAAATAGCTGGACAATATTAATCCCAGCGATATTTTCTTGCAGCATTGAGTTGAGTGTAGAGAGTTCTTCTCTGGCTGTATAATTAGCTTTCCGATATTGCTGCTGAAAATAGACAATCAACCCCGTAACTGGAAACAGCATTAATATCAGAATGAGCGCCAGTTGCCATTGCAGGGAAAACATAAAAATGGCAATAACCAGCATTGAGAATAGGTCATTAAGAATACCAATTGCACCACTAGAAAAGACTAATCCTAATGCTTCCACATCACTGGTGATGCGAGTAATCAGTTTCCCCACAGGGGTGCGGTCAAAAAATCGCACCGCCAGGGAGGTAATATGGTCAAATAAATCATTGCGAATCCCGGCGGTAATTTGCTGACCCAAGTTTTCTTCCAGGAATTTCTGAAAAATGCTACAGATTAATCGGATAATGATACTCAGTAACAAGAAAATCGCTAAGATATTGATACCTTCTGACAAGGAACGATTCTCAAGAAACCACCAGGTTTCTTCTTGACGAATTAAAGAAACAGCTTGCCCAATAATTAAGGGTTGAATAGCACCCAGAATAGATACGGGAACGAGTAAAATAATCGCTGTGATCAGTAGGCGTTTTTTGGTGAGTGCATAAGGAACCAATCTCAGGAAAAGTCGCCAATCGGTTTCCTCCCGTCGGTTAGCGCCTCTAGATGAAGTGCGATCGCCTCGTGTTGATGATGATACCTTAGTCATATTAAACCCTGGTTTGAAGAAGTGATAAATTCCTAGGAGAGAAGCATTGCGGATTGTTCGGGTCTACCGTTAAATTTTCGTCGCGAATGCTTTCAGCATGATATTATTCTGTTTCCACAATTGGAAATCGCTCTCCCGATAGATATGCCTGAAAATGCTTTTGGAAATACGTCCAAGATGTCATATCAGCATCCTCATCTAATGGCGGCTGAGGAGCATTTTTATAGACAGGAACGCGAGTATTAATTTCATTTTGGAGTAATTCGGGTAATTCCGTAAAATCATTCACTTTAACCCCTCGACCACTATAGATAAGCTGTCCACGTTGATCACCCATTTTCATCCAAGGTACCCAAGGTCCGATTCTATCCCAACTGAGAAAGAGTTTAGAAACGGACTTTAAGTCTGGATCATGTAAATCCTCTGTAGGAACCGTAAGTTTAAACAGTTCAGCCGCTTGATAGGTTTCTTGGGGACTGTATGCGGCAAATTGAGGCTCGTTGGCTAAAGGGTTGGGGTAATTGGGAAATAAATCAAACCAGAAGGTTGTCATATCCTTATTTACCTCCGCCGGAAATTTACCTTTTAGATAACCTTGTACCGGATTATTTGCCACATGAACAACGGTTAAGGTTTCTCCCGTCCAAGGATTGTCCCACTGATGCAGGATATCTCCGGTTTCGGGGTCAAGATAATAGGTAAGTTCTCGTGAAGTAAAATTCCAACTTTCTTCATCGGCGGGAATACAGCGGCTGACACTCATTCCCAGCATATTAAACAATTTTTTTCGTCGTTCTCCGGGAATAAAGGCATAGATAGAACCTGACCAACTGAGAAAGCTTTGTTCTCCATCTAGAGAACTCCGCAGTTTCACAAAATATTTAACATCAAATTCTTGGATTGAACTACTCATATAACGTTTTACTCATCCCTTACAAATGATTGACAAAACTAGAACATTGACAGTCGGACGATTGTTATAGCAGTAGACACATTGATTAGGACAAGCGAACTGTTGTTCCAGACGTTCCGCCGGAGGAGTCTCTACCATAAGATGTGTCCTAACCGCTATGGCAGTTGCTATAACTGTTCAAGGTGTGGGTATGGAGAACCCTCTTGATCTAGCATACAGGTTAACCTATCTGGGCAGATTCTGGACGAGTTAAACCGCCTTGGGTTTCAACCCAAAGAACCCAAGCTCAAGTCGTCTAAAGACGAGTGCATAAAATTTTTAGTCCATTTTAATGGACTTTAGCTATAAGCCAAGAACTGGAGTTCTTGGCGGGTGTCGGGGTTTACTGATAAAGATGAAAGTGAATGAAAATGGAGTATTCGGCACAAACAGATAGTTAGATAAATTTTCATGGGTTTGATTACTCGTGAATCCGCCCATCGGGTAAAATAGTCCCCGATAAAATAGCTCCCGTTAATTTAACGAGCAATCGGTCGGCTGTCCCCACTTTAGCGCCCCGCAAATCTGCACCACTTAAATCTGCACCACTTAAATCCGCACCAATTAAATTAGCATCTCGTAAATTTGCCTGAACTAAACAGGCTTGAAATAAGTTAGCGCGAAAAAGATTGGCTCCTTCTAAATTTGCACCACTGAAATTTACATTATGTAAAAAAGCATCCGTCAGGTTAGCCTGACTGAGATTGGCATTACTAAGATTGCGTCCAGATAGATCTTTTTCTTTGAGATCAACTCCCTGAAAATTAGCACCACTGAGATCGGGATGCGATCGCGGGCGCTGGGATTGCGATCGCGTTCTGGGTTGGTAGTCATTCCTAGCTGGTGAGGGTGGTTGCTTCGGTTCTGTTGATTGAGAGTAACTCCTAGATGAGGAGGGTGGTTGCTTCGGTTCTGTTGATTGAGAGTAACGCCGCGATTGAGTCGGTTCTTCTCGGGGCGATCGCGCACGGTAATAATAGGTATTTGCCGCAGGTTTGCGTGGCGGTGAGGATGGGGTTTTGGGCGTTTTGGGTTTGTGCGATCGCAGTTCGTCTCGCGCTTGGTTTATTTCTTTGAGTTTGTCCTCAGCTTTCTGGCGCAAGCGCTGATTCTCCTCCGGTACCCGATCCGGATGCCAAATAAATGCCAAGTCTTTGTAGGCTTGGTTCACTTCTTCTAGGGAGGCTCCGGGTTCTAGTCCCAGTATTCTGTAGTAGTGGTCTAAATTGTTAGATGACATTGCGGTTTAGCGCCTGTTGAGCCGTTAGCACAAGGTTGGAGAACAGATCACAGTGAATGAGATCGCTCCTTCTATATTCTGTCGGGTCATACTGAGATCTTGCACCAGTTGTCATAGGCTTTGTTTAGGCTGGGTTAGCAGGTGTGTTCCGATTCGCTCTCCTCACGATAACGGCGCGGCACACCTAAATTGATTGATTACCTTGTAGGGGCACACGGATGGTGCGCCCACGGATGGTGCGCCCAGAAAACCAGTCAAATCTATTCCACCATTTTAGCTGTGCCACGCCACTACAATTTGGCTTGCCGTTTCTTCAATCAGCCGCGCTGCAATTTTTCCTGAACTCATCACCCCTGGTAATCCCGCACCCGGATGCGTTCCCGCACCCACAAAATAGAGATTAGGGATATCCTCACTCTGATTATGAGGACGAAACCAAGCCGACTGTGTGAGAGTCGGTTCCACGGAAAAGGCACTCCCTAAATAACTATTTAATGTATCGCGAAAATGCAACGGATCAATATAATGTTCTGTAACAATATGCTTGGATAAATCGGGTAAATAATGCTGTTCCAAATAGTCAATAATCCTATCCCGATACGGTTTCGCCATCACCCTCCAGTCTGTTTGACTCCCCAAATGGGGAACAGGCGATAACACATACCAACAATCACATCCCGGTGGGGCTAAAGATGGATCAGTCGCCGTAGGATGATGCAAATACAACGCAAAATCTTCCGCAAGCTGTTGACGCCCAAATATATCCCGCATCAATTCCCGATACCGATTGATTTAGCAACAGTTGACCCCCAAGTTCCTGAAATAATTGCACCAGCGCCTGGACTAATGCGCCCGTTCCTCCCATAGGGAACCAAATCCCAAACGCCTGTTCTAACTTGTGAATCATGGCGTAAATAGCCGTACTCTGAAACGGATTTCCACCAATTAATAGGGGATGAAAACTAAAAACTTGCCGCAATCGTTCATCTTGAATGTACTGATTAACAAACCCAGCGACTGATTTATACGTCTGTAAACGAATCAAATCCGGAGCCACGTTTAGCATATCCGTAAAGCGACTAAACGACTGCTCCATTAACGGCAATCCTTTCTCAAATATGGCGTTTGCTGCTTTGGCAAAGCGTTGATATCCGGCGACATCGGCTGGATTAAAAGCGCGAATTTGTTCAATTAGGGCGTCGGTGGAATTATTGTAGTGAAAGACTGACCTATCAGGAAAGCGGACGTTATAGAAGGGTTCAAGGGGGACAAGTTTGACATAATCGGCAGTTTTCTTTCCAGCTAGGGCAAATAACTCATCGATTAAATGGGGCACGGTAATAATCGTGGGACCCCCATCAAAGGTAAACCCCTGCTGTTGATAAACATACGCACGCCCCCCGGCGCGATCGCGCTTTTCCACAATCGTCACTCGATGACCCCCAGCACTTAACCGAATCGCCGCCGATAGACCCCCAAATCCGCTACCAATGACTACGATATCCATCTGAGTTTTGAGTTTTGACCCTTTACTTCGCGAGTCGGACATCACAAATCGCTATAGTATGAATAAAGTGTAAAGAAATGTAAAATTATATGCCAGATAAAGTTATTGTGGTCGTTGGTGCCACAGGGGGTATTGGCTCGGCTGTAACCCACCAATTAGCAAAAGAGGGAGCAAATTTAGTCCTCGCCGCCAGACAGAGCGATCGCTTAGCCGCTTTAGTGTCCCAACTCCCCATGACTAATTTAGAGCAAGTCTTAAATGTACCAACCGATATCACCGATCCAGCCCAGGTGGAAACGCTTATGCACAAGGCGGTTGACAAGTTTGGTCAGATTGACGTACTCGTCAATGCGGCGGGGGCAGGAATTCTTAAACAGTACAACAAAATTACATCGGCTGACCTAGACGCGATGCTGGACTTAAATCTCAAAGGTAGCTTCTATACCTGTCAAGCCGCCGCCGAAGTGATGAAAAGTCAAAAATCCGGTCATATCTGTAATATCGTCGGCATTTTGGGCAAACATTCCATGGCAATGGCATCAGCGTACTGCGCCTCAAAGTTTGGCGTTGTCGGGTTTAGCAAATGTATGGCAGATGAATTAAAGCGTTTTGGGATTAAGTTTACACTCTTTTACTTTGGCGGTGTGGATTCACCCTTCTGGGATAATGTCAGCTTAAAAGTGGATCGCAAGAAGATGCTCACGCCGGAAACAGCCGCTAATGCCGTTCTGTTTGCCCTGAACGCTGAAGAGCAAGCAGTACCGATGGAAATCAACATTCAGCCGGAAAGCCATCTATTCTTTTAACGAGGGCGTGCTGAAGAAGTATTGTGGCGAGGGGAGGTAACAGAAGATAGGGAAGATGGGAGAGTAAACGAATGACAAATGACAAATGACCAATGGCTCTCCCTTAAGAATGACCTGAAATTCCGCAAAAAACGGCAAAATTGACAACCAGGTAAGCTGCCGGATGGGATAAGCCATGAGAATCGATCACATTCACTTTTACGTTAAAGATGCGCTAGCCTCCCGCGCTTGGTTTGTCGAGCAGATGGGCTTTCAATCTGTGGCATCGGGGGCGAGTTGTCACACACGCACGACAGTGGTGAAGAGTGGGGCAATTTATTTTGTCCTGTCGTCTGCGATCGCGCCGAACAGTCCCGTTGCCCAGTTTCTGCACCAGCATCCTCCAGGTGTTGCTGATATTGCCTTTAACGTTTCCGACATGGAATATGTTATGGAACGACTGCTCAAACGCGGCGCTAAGGTCTTACAACCCCTTCAAATTCACAACTATGAGGATGGATGCATAAAATGGGGTAAAGTCGCCGCCTGGGGCGATATGACTCATACTCTGGTTGAACGCCATAGTTTTCATTCCATTCCCTACTTTCCTGTACAGGTAGACTGGCTGAGTTCAACACCCAACAATCAGACGCGCCAGGGCGCATCTGTACAAACTCAACACTCAACAATCAACACTTCCCCAATTGAGGAGTTTACCCATATCGATCACGTTGTCCTGAATGTGGCGGCTGGGGATTTGGCGAAAGCGGTTGAGTGGTATCAGCAGGTGTTGGACTTCCAACCACAGCAGGTGTTTACTATCCAGACGGAAAAATCTGGCTTATGCTCTCAGGTTATGGTGCATCCGGTGACAGGGACACAATTGCCCATTAATGAACCGACATCAGCGAATTCTCAAATTCAGGAATTTCTGGATGTGAATGGAGGAGCCGGAGTCCAGCATATTGCCTTAGCTACGAGAGATATTGTAGGTGCGATCGCGCAACGACGCCGCCAAGGTATGTCCTTCATCAACGTTCCCCCCAGTTATTACAGGATAGTCCGCGATCGCAATCCGGGCTATAATTTCTCGATGGCGGAATGGGACGCGATCGCCCAGCAGCAAATTTTAGTAGATTGGCAAGCCAAATCCCCTCAAGCGTTGCTTCTGCAAACCTTTACCCAACCTATTTTCGCCGAACCCACCTTCTTTTTTGAGTTCATAGAACGGCGATGGGGGGCAAAAGGCTTTGGTGAGGGGAATTTCCGCGCTTTGTTTGAGGCGATAGAGAGGGAGCAGATGAAACGGGGTTGTTTGTCGATTGAAAAGAGTTGATCAGTATTTTTTAATCAGGAACAGGGAATAAGGAAATTGAGGACAAGGGAGTTGCTGAATCTCTACCTTGTCTTCTCCTATTCCCCCTTTCATCGCAGAAAGCTGCTAATCAGCCAGAACAAGACAAAGGTTACCAATGAGGCAAATTTCTCAATGGTCAAACCCATGTCGATAAGCAGTGACTCCAACGCTCCTCCCAGAACTGTTCCTAATGCTACACCGAGCAGCAAACCGACTAGGGTCAGTAAGACAGCCCGACCAAATTGTTGTTCTTTGCGATTGAGGAAATAAATTGTACCGCCAAACCCCAAGGCGACAGCCAAGGTAAGAATTGACGCTTCCGGATAAAACAAAGTCAGACCACTCAATACCAAGAACACAACCGTTGGTGCAACAAGATCACTCCTCGTCGGGGTGTCTAAAAGTCGTTGTAGCCAAGCCGGAGAGGAATTGCCTGAGGGTGGGCTGAAACCCAAAGAGGTTTGTGGGACTTTTTCCCGTTCCGGAAAACGAATGCGTTCTGGAACTTTGATTTTTCCTTCTTGGCGCATTCTGAGGCGATCCATAATAATCGCATCATAAGCCGCCTCTACCGACTCTATGAGCTTAGGTTCGCCGCGATGCTGTTGCATCAAGCGTCCTTTAGCATCCTGAATTTCATCAAAGGAAGCATCTTCTGTGACCCCAAGTTTTTCGTAGGGATTTTGATCGCTCATTCAAAACCTCCGAGATATCCCTTTTTTTCACTGGTATATCGTGAAGTACCCCAACCTGCTTCGCTTTTGTTGGGGCTTCTAACGCCCTCACATTAGCTAAAACAGTGACGGTCTTATTCGTCTTCGAGATTTCCCGTCTCATCCGCCGATGCCACGTTGGGTACTTTCAAAAGCGCAGAAAGTCC
This sequence comes from Coleofasciculus sp. G1-WW12-02, assembly GCF_040219735.1. Classification (NCBI taxonomy): domain Bacteria; kingdom Bacillati; phylum Cyanobacteriota; class Cyanophyceae; order Coleofasciculales; family Coleofasciculaceae; genus Coleofasciculus; species Coleofasciculus sp. G1-WW12-02. The sequence continues at coordinate 27,335 of NZ_JAVJRX010000194.1, forward strand.
AGAACTGAATCCGGTGATGGTCTTACTCAGCGTCCACAGGCAGCCGCCCGTCTTCCACAGGCAGTAATTTTGTTTTGTCCCTTGGTCGCGGTTTTTAGTTGGAGTTCCAACCAATGTTTTTAGCTTATCAGCTAGGGTGAGGCTATCCATTCCCACCGTGAAGACAGATGGGGACTTCCGCCGATTTTGTTAAGACTCTACACTGGTTATTATGATAAACATCGATGCTCTTAACCGGGCTGCACCCAACAGGTAACAGTCTGGTTAGATACCGAGTGTCATGCTAACTCCCTTGCAAGCTAGTGTAGCCTGTTCTTTGCAAACAAGTCCTCTGGACAGAAAAATTTGTTGAGTCCAGCCCAAGTGATGCCAGATCTGCCAAAAGCGGTTATGCTATTGGGCGGCTGCCCTATTTTCCCACTTGGGTAACGATGCCAGACGCTATTGGCATCCCTGAGTTCTCTGGCGATAATTGACTTAAAGGCTGACTACGCTATTGATGTCACAAAAATCTATACCCTGATTCCTGATCCAGTTACGCTAGAAGAGTATTGACTAAAATGCTCAAGACATCCTAGTGGTGAATAAGTGTGCATCTTATCTCAATCCCTGAAATTAGTTCTCCGTGGAAATTTATGACCATGGTCTCCGCCAAAATTCTTGTCGTGGACGACGACCCGGCAATCCGCAATTTAATCATTCGCTTTTTGAGCAAAAAGAACTATCAAATGGAGTCGGCGCAGGATGGTAAGACGGCTTTAGCCGCATTTAAACAATTCAACCCAGACTTAGTGATTCTGGATGTAAATTTGCCGGATACCCTTGGCTACAACCTTTGCCGGGACATGCAAAACATCAATGATGTTTTTGTTCTGTTTCTCACTAGTCGCGGTGAACCCGCTGACAAAAACCAAGGGTTCAAACAAGGTGGTGATGACTATCTCACTAAGCCCTTCGATTTAATGGAACTCGAAAATCGAGTGGGGGCGATTTTGAGACGTAAGCGAGAAATTACGCCGACCGACCAGCAGCGCCTCGTTTACAATCACTTGACGATTGATCCCACACGTCGGGAGGTGACCCTTCACGAGCAACTCGTCCCTTTGACCGCTCTAGAGTTCGATTTGTTACATTTCTTAGCGTCTCATCCGGGTCAAGTCCTGCGCCGCTCTGAATTGATTCAGGAAGTGTGGGAATACGACTATGTTGGAGACCAACGAGTTGTTGACGTTCATATTGGGCAAATTCGCAAAAAGATCGAAATTGATGCGAGTGACCCAAAATTAATCCAAACGATTCGGGGAGTTGGGTACAAGTTTGAGGCACCCAACACTGAGCAAAATAATGGGCAACGGTCTTTATGAACAACTGACACCAAGCTCGCGCCATGGTGTCAGCTTTTGGCTTCATCAGGAATTACTTGATCATGGACTACCCACGATTAGGTCCGACAGCTACCTACCCTTCTCTCCGCAGCCGTCCGGATGCCCAAGACCGATAGAATTTTGAGCGCTTACCCATCTGATATTGGTCGCCGTATTCCTCCCTCTTTCAGGGTAAGTGCCACCGTTAGGACAAATGGCTGTCCTGACATTTTGTGGCATTTTAGGTAATGAAAAATGGACACCGCTAGGGAAACATCAGTCAGTCAAGACTAACACTCCGTCTTCACGTTCAGCGAAAACGTTCAGTGAAAAATAATTGTTAGCCAGCTTGAGACGGAGTCGCGGCGTGATTATCGTTATCTGTTGAATCAGTTTCAGGAGTAGCTTTCTGCTGAGTTTCAGACAGTGCTGGTGTTTTTGTCGCTTGTTCTAACTGTTGAGCCTCACGCTTAAATTCCGATTCAAATTCTCTAGATGCATCTTGAAAGCCGCGAATGGCTTTCCCTAGACTCCGACCAATCTCCGGCAACTTTTTCGGTCCGAATACTAATAGCGCCACAATCAAAATCAGCGCCATTTCCGGTAAACCAATCCCAAAAACGTTCATTTCATAACCTCCTGATGTACCGAGACCTGTGTCTATTGTGTCTCAAATTTAAAGTCTAACGCTTCACAGATAACCCTCTCCCCACTGAAAAGCACAGAGGGAGAGGGTCTCAATGGTTCATATCTGATTAGAGAAAAGTTTATGGCTATGAACCCTATAGCTTGTTTGGTGCTTCGCAAATACCATGTCGCTGGCTTGGAGGAGAAAGAGAAAGTTGGGGGAGAAAGAGTACAATCAACACCAACAGACCTATTGACCTAAGCTTTTCCAATCCACATTGATGTTCTCCAGCAACAGCGAGGAGTTGTATAACTGCAAGATAATTAGCAAGAAAACGAAGAATAAGAGCATGAACACCGCCATCAAAGGCGTTGTTCCCCAACCGGGAGCCACTTTACCATATTCAGAGTTCAGGGGTTTGAGAATATCTCCTAACCACGTCCGTTGTGCCATGGGTCACCTATGATTAATTTCGATCACGTTTTGTAATGTTCTGTAATATTATAGAGGAAGAAGACTAATCTATAGAGACCCACCATGGAACCTGCAATAGTTCTTAGCATTTCAGTCGCTGTAATTCTGATCGTCGTCACCGCCTTCTCAATCTACACAGCGTTTGGTCCGCCTTCGGCTCAATTGAGTGATCCCTTTGAAGATCACGAGGACTAAGCGTTGACAATCCTTGCTTGGGTTGCCCACTGGGATTAGAAGATGGGGGCATTCTGGCTGGGCTTCGCCCTGCTGCGCTCACACAGGCAGTCATGGGTCAAGAATGCTAGACTTATAACTTGCGACTTTAGGATAAGAAACGGAATAAAAATCTATGCTGCATCGGCGTTACCAGTTGGATTACAGTCAAATTATGCACCGAGCAGAGGAGCTAGTCAACGCGGCTTCTAATCGCTATCGGATTACGGTGCAAGTGGCAAATCGGGCAAAGCGCCGTCGCTACGAAGATTTTGAAAATCTCGACGACCCAATGATGAAGCCTGTACTGCGGGCAATTATTGAGATGTCTGATGAACTAACCCAACCGGAAATAATTGGGGATTAAAGGCGGGCGCCAGGAAAGCTGGGGAAGCTGGGGGAGTAACTTTTATGGCGACAGCTATATCATCCCTGACTTTTCACGGGAAGTCTAAAAACCTGAGTCGGGGCGGGTTTAGTTACATCAGGTTGCAACCAAAAAGATAGTGGTGAAACCCGCCCCGGAGAGAATTCACACTCACTTTGCGCCACATACCGTGAAAGTCAGATATCATCCCTATTCACTATGATCCAACTGAAACACAAAGGTAAGGCGACAGGCTTCGTTGTGCTGTTTACCCTTACCTTTGTAATGAGTATCGGCTTGTGCTGGGGCAAAGCGGGAGTTAGGACTATCCCTGTTTTGCCAATTTTAGGCTCCCAACCCGCCAGCGCCCAATTAATTAGATCTCAGGATACTTGGCGTCAAGTTTACGAGCGATTGCCCGATTTCCCCAAAGAGAACCAGTATGTCAGTAATGAAACGGGCGAAGTAAATTTAGAGACTACACTGGCAAGTCGTCTGATTCGTTATCACCTGTACGTGAAAAGACGCCTTCCTAATTACCGTTTTGATTGGAAGCTGACCCTTGCTGACTATCTTGGGGCTAATGAGTATATAAATGAATCTGTGTATCCCAGTAGTAACACGTTAAGGGAAAATCCGATGGCAGGCGATCGCGCGGCGATAGAAAAGCTGACTCGCCAGCAGCGAGAGGATTTGATTGAGGTTTTAGTTAGCATTTATAATCCCAATCGTCCCGATACCCAAATTTCAACACCTAGCCAGCAGCCGTCGCCACCCTCCACTCCTACTCGCCCCTCTAAGCCACGATTACCTCAACCTGGGGACGCTGATTTACTGAACATCAATTTTTGACATCAGCCTCACTCGTGCTTTTGATAATCGGCATGGTTATTATCTATTAGATTATAGGTTCTTATATTTTGTAGCCAATTTTTGTTATATTGAGCAATTTTATGCCTAAATTTAAGGAATTGAATCGCCTTTTTTGTGTGAAATAATTAGCGCAACGGCGCGTTACGCTACCCTACCCTTCGGGAACGCTGCGCGAACGGGAACGCTTCGCGAACGCTAACGCACCCTACCGTGACACAGATAAAATGGTGGAAAAAATCTTTTGAATCGGGCGCAAGCCTTGCGCCCCTACATGCCCCTACCTTTTCTTTTGCCTAATTCTAATCCATCCAATTAGGTGTGCCACGTCATTACACCCTTTTTTGTTAGTTAATGCAAAAAGTGACGTATACCTGTAAGTACCATCACTAAACCCAATTCATTCGCCGCCTGAATCGAATCTTTATCCCGTAAACTTCCCCCAGGTTGTACGATCGCGTCTATTCCAGCATCAGCCGCTGTGCGTACTGAGTCATCAAAGGGGAAGAATCCATCACTAGCGAGAATACCTCCTTTCGCTTTTTCCCCAGCTTGTTCTAAGGCAATTTTCACCGCGCCTACCCGATTCATTTGACCGGCGCCAATTCCTAAGGTGGTGCGATCGCGAGTTACGACAATGGCATTAGATTTAACGTGTTTACACACCTTCCAGGCAAATAATAATTCCTCTAGTTGATCAGGAGTCGGTTGCTTTTCGGTGACAATTTGCCAGTCGTCGGGGGTATCGACTGCATCATCCGACGCTTGCACCAGTAACCCACCAGCAATAACTTTTGCGGTTTGCTTGGGACCATTTTGTAACTCAGGTAGCAGTAAAATTCGTAATTTTGATTTTTTAGCCAGAATCTCTTTGGCGTCGGGATCACACTCTGGCGCGACGACACATTCTAAAAAGGTTTGGGTTAACGCCCCGGCTGTAGACATATCAATCGGATGGTTCAATGCAACAATACCGCCAAAGGCAGAAACGGGATCAGCGTGTAAGGCTTTTTCGTAAGCTTCAAACAGCGTACCTCCCAACGCCACACCACAGGGATTTGTATGCTTAAGCACAGCTGCGGCGGGTAAATCTGTAAATTCAGTAATAATCCGCCGTGCGGCTTCTAAATCCACCAAGTTATTGTAACTGAGTTCTTTTCCTTGCAGCTTAGTTGCAGCCGTCCATCCGGTGGGAGTGGTTCCAGTTTGATACCAGGTTGCTGATTGATGAGGATTTTCTCCGTAGCGTAGGGATTGCAGTTGCTTTCCAGAGAGGACAAAATCTTGGGGAAGGGATGGTGCTTCCGGGGCTGCGTCGAGGGGTTCCTGGGTTTTGCCTAGGTAGGACGCGATCGCGCGATCGTAATCACCTGTATGAGAAAATGCCTGTATTGCACAGGCTTGGCGGAATTCTAGGGACGGTTGATGCTCATGCTGGCGTAATTGTTCTAGATAGGTTTCATACTGGCTGGGCTTACACAAAACCGTTAGATGGGCAAAATTCTTTGCTGACGCCCGTAGCATCGCAGGTCCCCCAATATCGATATTCTCGATCGCCTCTGATAACGTCACATTGGCTTTTGCGATCGTTTCCTCAAAGGGATACAAATTCACTACCACCAAATCAATGGGTAGAATCTGATGGGCTACCATTTGTTCCACATCTTCCGCCACATCCCGCCGTCCCAGAATACCGCCATGAATCCGGGGATGCAGAGTTTTTACTCTACCTCCTAAAATTTCGGGAAATTCTGTATAGTCAGATACTTTAGTTACGGGTAAATCAGCCTCTTGCAGGGCTTTTGCGGTTCCCCCACTACTCATTAAGGCAAAGTCAAATTCTGTAACCAGCTTACGGGCAAACTCAACCAGTCCGGTTTTATCGGATACACTCAGCAGGGCTAAACGTGCCATTTTTCTTCTCCCTTGACTACAACCTTATCCAGGATATATGGGATTTGGGAAGTTTTGAGTTTCGTTATTCGTCATTTGTCATTCGTCATACTCGCTTTCATCGAGAAGCAAGCTACGTCATTTGTCATTCTCTCCCCCAGCTCCCCCAGCTCCTGATAACTGATAACTGATAACTGATAACTCCCCCAGTTCCCTCATCAAAAACCCCGTCCTCGCAAATCAGGGGGACAGGGTTATTTGGGGAAACGCAAAATTACGATGAAGCAATAGCGAGTTTCCCTGGTACAAGTAATCCTTATCTAGGACTGTTTAGATAGCTTGTGGTGGTAATTTTGTCAGGAGGGAGTTAGCAAATAACGATATTAACAAATTCTCTCCTCAATCTATACCAACCACTCAGCTTACGGCATCGGATGAAATAGTAAATCAGGGAAAAAGCGGTTAAATTCAATCAAAACTCCGGCTGTAATGGTTAACCAAACAGCAATTAACACCGGGGCTAAGGAAAGATACTTGAGAAAATACTGCATCAAACTTCTCCTGAACGTGATAGTGGATAGGTAAGTCGATCAATTGTGTAACTAGAGATTTGGACAGCTAGGATGTTAGTCCCCCGAAATGACGGAAAATTCTACACCCATCAGCTAGCTCCTATCTCCAGTTGCCAATTTCTAGATTAGCGAGGGGATACAGGAATCTCCTCATCCTTGGCATACAATTTGCCAGAGAGGGCTTCTTGCAGGGCGGCTAGGGGCCAAGCAAAACCAAAGAGCATTTTATTAATTGCCAAAGGCACGTCGATGATAACTTCTTTTTCTTCGGGATTCTTATCGGCTTGAATCGCTTGTAAATAGGAGCGACCAACCCAACCAATCCAGCCAGCCATATACAAAAAGAGAATGCTAGGAATGAGAAAATCACCTGCTCGACTCCAGCGACCATCCGCAATCAAGTGGGGCAGTCCATCATCACCGCAGAGGGCTTGAGAATAACGCTCAAAGCGTTTTTGCCCGGAATTGGGGTCATCGGTGGTCGCACGGGCATTCTTCGCTCGTTGCTGAAATGCGGGTGATTCACTACAGCGTGTGAGATGGTCAAAATCAGCCAAGGCTGGGGTGACAAAGCTAAACCAGAGGGTAACGGCGAAAAGTAGAGCCAACAATCGTCGCATAGAATTGTTTCCTTTTGTTACGAAATCAAAAGTTTTATGTACAAAACACAAAAGCGATTTGTACACTCCAGCAATATTACTCTGACAGGTTGAACAGAGTAAAGTTAAGTTAATTAAAATGTAAATTGAGTTTTTCATTCAGGTTATGGGCAAATGGCTCGTGTTTTAGCCATAGAAACCAGTTGTGACGAAACCGCCGTGGCGGTGGTGGAGGATCGCACCTGTTGTAGTAATGTTGTGGCATCTCAGATTCCGGTGCATCAGCCTTATGGTGGGATTGTGCCGGAAGTAGCGTCGCGATCGCATCTGGAAATGATCAATACCGCGATCGCCCAAGCCTTGGCGGAAGCTAATCTGGGCTGGGAGGCGATTGATGGGATCGCCGCTACCTGTGCGCCCGGTTTGGTGGGTTCGCTGTTGGTGGGTTTAACGGCGGCAAAAACCCTGGCAATGGTTCATAATAAGCCGTTTCTGGGAGTGCATCACTTAGAAGGGCATATTTACGCCACGTATCTGATTGAACCTGAACTCGCACCCCCATTTTTGTGTTTGTTGGTGTCTGGGGGTCATACCAGTTTAATTTATGTTAAGGACTGTGGCGTCTATGAAATGTTGGGTTCAACTCGTGATGATGCGGCGGGTGAGGCGTTTGATAAGGTAGCACGATTGTTGCACCTGGGCTATCCTGGAGGTCCGGCGATTGATCGGTTAGCCAAGGAAGGAAATCCTCACGCCTTTGGGTTACCCGAAGGGAAGATATCTCGTCCGAGTGGAGGGTATCACCCTTATGATTCCAGTTTTAGTGGGTTGAAGACGGCTGTCTTGCGATTAGTGCAACAATTAGAGCAAGAAGGGGATGAATTACCTGTTAAGGATATTGCGGCTTCTTTCCAGGAAACCGTGGCGCGATCGCTAACTAAACGGGCGGTTAATTGCGCGATCGATTATGGGTTAACCACCATTGCCGTTGGGGGTGGTGTTGCAGCAAATAGTGGCTTGAGAGAGCACCTACAAGCGGCGGCGTCATCTCACAAGTTGCGCGTTCTTTTCCCACCGATTAAATATTGTACAGATAACGCCGCCATGATTGGTTGTGCGGCGGCGGATCATCTGAATCGGGGACATACCTCTCCTTTAACCATTGGCGTACAGTCACGGCTACCGATTACCAAGGTTATGGAATTGTATCCACAGTCAACAGGCGATCGCTAAATCGTTAAGAGTTGACGGATTTGATCTGCCAGGGTTTGGCTAGCGCTATCCGCCGTTACCAGTTCAATTTGTTCAGCACTGCTAGCACCTAATCCTAGTTCTACGGCTCGTTGAATTTGTTCTAACTGCCAAATTGAACCACCAGAAACCGCATCAGTGGTGCCAAGCGATCGCAAGATGGCAATGGCGACAGCATCAACGGCTACGCGATCGGTTCCCGCTAGCATTACCTCGGCTTTTACCTTCTTCCCAGAGGCGGGCCCACCATTGACAAAAGCGTCTACCCCATCTAATAGAATCAGCGCGGGTTTGTAGGCTTGGTTAATTTCAGCAATCATGACTCGTTGGTGAGGGGAGGAATGTAAATCCTGCATATAATTAAACGAATCTCCAGGCACATATTTGGCAACCATCCCCACGGAATTCTTCAGCGACAGGGTAAAATGACCGCCAAAACGATGAGTTTTCAAGCAACAGGTATTAACAATCGCCCCTGCATCTAAAATCGGACGAGCAAAGGCAAAGCCTTTTTGCCAGTGGGTTCCCTCGGCGGAAATATACTGCCATTGATCGGCATCCATCTCATCAAAAACAATCGTTTCTAAGCCATAGCGATCTGCCAATTGAAACACCTGTTTTTGTTCCATGGCTTGACGAGTATTTGCCATCCCGGAGCGATCGCCTATCGTAATTTCTTGGCTTCCAGCCGTCTGTAACTCTTGCACCAGCGCTTCCAGGAGTTGAGTATCCGTAGCGGCTGGAGCAGGATCTCCGGTGTTATAGTTAGGCTTAAGAAATATAGTGCGATCGGAAAGTCCTTCAGGTTGTAGCAAATCCAGTGCTTTTTGAGTTCCTGCAACTCGGTCATCAGTACGCACCAGAACCACTTTACTCACATTACCGGATGGAGACTGGGCGATAGGGGTGGCTGTGGTGGTGGGAACGGTTGCATCAACGGCTGCATCAGGTGTTGGTGACGTGGAATTCCCAGTTCTGCAAGCCGCAGGTAGAATTGAGGTTCCCGCAGCTAATGCGGCTAAACGCAGAACACGGCGTCGTTTGTATTTGCGAGTGGAGTGATTGGGTTGCATGGTGGCTTAAGTTCAAAAAAAACAGTCCTGAATTAAATTGGCTCAGAGCTAAAACCTGTTGATATCTTGTACCATTTTAAATCAGTCCGCACATTAGCCAAGAACTCAAGTTCTTGGCTAACAGCTTAAGTCCACTAAAGTGGACTTAAACTCGTGTATCATGTCTACCTAAACCATTATTATTATCGTCTATCTTGCTATTTTTATATTTTACTTATTTCATCGGATTTTTACCCTATGCCTTGCCTTCACCACAATGTAAGTATTCAACCAGACATAATATTTTACAGTCGTCTTTAGACGACTTTCGCTTTTAGCCTTGGGTTTAAACCCAAGGCGATTGGTGCTATAGTTGCCAACGTACTCACCGGAATATTGAACCCAAAAGCCATCCTAATCCAAGTCCTAACCAAGATGTTCCCAGCCAAATTAGAAAGGTGTGAAACTTGCTGAAGGATTTTTGTAACTTTTCTCCAGCCAGAACCGCCAACATATCCGCACCCGCAGCCTCAGCCACAACCACAGCAACAGTCCCATCCACAGTCCCAGCTACAGCCCCAGCTAAACCAGCCATAGCCAAAGCTATAAACGCAGCCCAAGCCCCAGCCACAGCCCCAGCCCCAGCAAAACTCCCAACCAAAGCCCCAGCTTAATATCTGTGCTTCTTCAATAAATCGAGCCACATATTTGTGATACAGCACTTTCTAACACAGTGTAGTACAGTAACTCTAGGACAGCTCTGTTCTGCTCTTGTTTAGGTGTATCACATCGAGTCTGAAAACGCTGTAGTCTGGCTCGTATTGCAGATATTCGTTAGGCGTTTTAATGACAACGTGATGATTAAGGGATACGTGCCGCGCCTTATAAGTGATTCCGAAACCACCTTGTCCCAGAACTCCTTGAATCACATATTTACCGTCTTGTAATCGTTGCCCTGTTGCCCAAACCATGGCTATTTTGAGGTAATTCTAGAATTGTCTATGGCGAAATCGTCGATGATGGAGTAGGAGAGGTGGGTGACTGAGGTTTTAATCGATCCATCCAGTCTGACAAAGGTCCGAAGAATGCCACAATTACACCTAGCATCGTTACAATCAACCCCGCGATCGCAAGTTTTTGCTCTAAGCTTAATCCTCTCTTCGCAGGCGGTGGTGTGGGTGCAGGGGGAGAGGCTTCACTGATCAACCCCAGAGAATCTAACCATTCTCGCATCGACTGGGGGCGCTGCTTGGGTTCTAACTTCATACCCTGGAGAATCAGCCGATTTGTGCGATCGCTAATCTGCTCGTTATACTTTTTTGGTGGTTCTAACTGCTCACGGTCTAGCTTACGCTTAATTGCGCTCACAGGTTTGTGTCCGGTTAACAGTTCATACAATGTCGCCGCTAAGGAATAAACATCCGTATATTCTCCCGGTTTCTCAGCCAGTCGGGAATACAGTTCCATTGGCGCAAACCCGTCTGAGGCTTCCTTTGTCCGCACTGAAGTTACCTCACAGTCAAACTCCAGCGCTAAATCAAAATCAATTAAAACAGCTTCCGCTTTTCCGTCGCGAACATGGACAATAATATTACCCGGTTTCACATCCCGATGAATCAAACCATTCCCATGCACCTCAATCAGCGCCTCACCAATTTGCTGAATATAATTGAGGGCTTCCGCTTCTGGGAGCATTTTCTGGGCGCGGTAGGCTAAACTCAACCCATCCACATAATCCATGACAATGCACCACCGTTTCCCGTCTTTAAAAAGTTCTCGGACTTTGACAATATGAGGATGATTACAACCATTGAGTTTTACCGCTTCCTGACAAAACTTGGTTTCCAGTCGGTTTTGTTCTTGTGGGGTGAGGGAATTGAGGAGTGCATCATTCAAGGTTTTGATCACCCAGCGACAATCGTCTCTATCCTTTACCAGATAGGTAATCCCCAAACGCCCTTGTCCTAGTTGTCTCTCTAAGATGTACTTACCGTTATAAAGTGCATCCCCTGTCGCCCAAACCATGGTTTGCCCTTCTGAAAACTTAGGTTAATTTTGACACAGTATGTTAGGAGGAATGGCACTGACTTCAGGTTGGTGGGCAATGCCCACCCTACGGTATATCAACGGTTGCAGCGATCCAAAACGGCTTGTTTCTACTCCTCTAAAATCTCAACCAAATCCTCAATCATCACATCAAACGTGCGAGCTAACTTATAGAGGGCAGTATAATCTACCATTGACAACTCGGAACGACGGGCATAACTTCTCACCGTACTGTAAATTACACCAGAACGGTCGGACACTTCCTTCAACGTCCATCCCTTCTCTTGTGCAAGTTCTCGAATCTTTAGCCTAACTAACCCCATCCTTGACAAATGATGCAGTTGCATCGTTTAATGAGAGAACCTGAAAAAGCGATCGCTCTTTCTGTCTCGCAAACTTAAGAGCGATCGCACCAATGTCCCATTAAATGGGAAGTAATTTCTATGTTACCAACACATACCACAAAAACGCCCACCTTTGAAGAGTCAAAACTAAATTACAAATCCTCCAACCGTCACCCCTTAGCACGATTTGTCACCGTCGAGACAGTTTCCTTGCTGTTTAACCGCTCTCCCGACGAGATTTATCGCATCGAATGCTGGCAACATATTGTTTATGTTCACGGTAAAGGGTTGAGCCGATTTGTCAGCTACGCCGATTTTCCGCCAATTCTGGAAGCCGAACCTCCCACCCCTCAAGATATGGTGCGTTGGCGCAAGCGCTGGAAATCTCGAATTGCCCCTGAATTTTGGACAACATTCTATAGATATCAGTTCAACAGAGCAACGAGTGAATCGCAGTTGCTAGCTTGGGGACAATTCGTTGGCATTGTCAAAGGGTTGCTATCAACAGCCGCCCTACAACACTTGCGCCAAGTCTACCAGCTAGAACAATATTGGTGGCGTCACTTTTGATGGCTGAATCTGGCTCAACTCAAGGAGAACAAAACCATGATAGATCAATCTGCGATCGCGTCAACTTTAACCCTTCCTCCCCTGGAAAATGGCGATAAACTTACCCGCATCGAATTTGAGCGCCTCTATCGATTTACATGACAAACTTAACGTTTATCGGCGCAATCAGGTACAAGAGTATTTAGTGTGGCGAGTGTACGATGAGCAATTCGATTGGTTTAGGTTACAAGAGGGTGAGTATATCCAGCTAAAACCCAATGAAAATGGTATTATTTGTGGTGAAATCTTTCCTGGCTTGTGGTTAAAACAATCCGCCTTACTCGCTGGAAATTTAGCCAAGGTATTGGAGATCATCCAACAGGGGATAGCCACAGCAGAACATCAGATGTTTGTTGAGTCCTTATCGAGGGAGTAATCATGGGACGAAAAGCGAAACTAAAACAACTTCGACGCCAAAGTCAAGGACAAAAACAGTTGCCAACGTCAACACAACCAATCAACTTTGAGTCAACCCAATTCGTGCAACAACTTCAAGTTGAAGGCTATAAGCTTGATCAAGCACAGCATTCTCCAGACGTGCCATTGCCAAAGCCGTTAAAAAAACCTAATCCCCAGTTATAAGTATTTACAGCCAAATTTTAGGGTGCGTTAGCGAAGCGTGACGCACCAATCAATCCTTAATTAACATAGCAGTATCAAGGCAGGTTAAAATCTAAAGAGGACTTACAGAGTAAGCTGTGCCGTTTCCAACCAATCAAAAATTCGGTCTAATTGATCCAATGAAATGAGTCCGTACTGCCACAACGTCATCGGTAATAAATTAGGACTCTCTTCCTGATGGCGTAAGGCTAAGGAAATGGCTGCCGATGGAATCGCTAACTCCTCTCGCAAGAAGTTAATAAACTTGTCGAGTGCGGTAGATTTCATGGTTTTGGGTGTGGGGTACTTGGCGTCGGTAGTAGTAAGGTACACTTAACGGGGATCAAAAAGCCTCACCCATTAGAGCTATTCTTAGGAGTCACAATTCGTTAATTTTTTTGCTGCAATAAAACTTAACTCATTTGATCTGCCTGAGTTTGATTAGAGGTTGAGAGATAGTCTCCTACCTGACTGAAGAATCGATGACTACAAACGCTTAACTACCATACAACCGTTGACCTGTCCCCGGAAGAAGACTCAGCATTCTCGGATTAATACGCTCTCCCACGGTGACTTCAATCCTACCATCCCATTCTTCAATCGAGAGAACCTGATTATCCGCTCCTTCATAATCAAAATATCGACAACGTTCTGCTGTGCGGCGCAACGTTGTACCCGTGCGCGTCATTTGAGCCACGCCAGATTCCACACAGCGATAGATGTCACCGTCAAAGGTTAGCTGCTTGGGGGGTTCTCCACTCACCTCCAACTGCTGCGTTGGTTCTAATAATGCCACTTCTACTCGGTCATCTTCATCCACAGAAAGCCAACAAATACGCTCTCCATCTTGCAATAAATACTCATACCAAGCATAGTCGCCTACATTATAAGTCAGTTGCCCTTCCACCACCCAATCTGTCCCCATGTATTGGACAATATCACCAACTTCCAGGGTAAAAACGGTACGTTCTTCCAGAGGTAAACGCCGACTTTCACCGAGTCCTGATAAAAGTCCCCGTTGCTGAAGAACTAGCAAAACAGCAGCAGTAGCAATAATCACAATAATTCCAATCCAAACAAATACCATCATCTGACTTATAACTTATTAGTTATTACTAATACGCTGTCCAACGGGGGTCAGACTGATAACGCACAATCACAGGATGAGAGAGGCGATTCACCTGCACATTTCCTAACTGGACATCCCCAGGTAACTCAAATAAATGGTGCAAAATCGGCTCAGTCAGATAACGAGTTGACACCGATAATGTCAGCTTATCCGCTTGAATCGAGTGCCGCGACGCCAAGACAAAACCCCAGGGTCCAAAACTGGGAACGTCCACCACATAAGGATGAGTCGATAATCCCACATCCGATAGCGTTGCCACAATACAGCTTAGAACATTTGGAGCAAAAAAAGGACTCGATGCTTGGGTGACAAAAACGCCATTCTCTGCCAATCGCGGTAATAAACGCTGGTAAAACCCTTCCGCATAGAGCTTGGCAAGCACTTCTCGGTCAGGGTCAGGAAAATCCGCAATAATAATATCAAAGGTTTCATTTAAGGCAGGTGCTGTAACAAAGGCATCGGCGTTAATCACCTGAACACGAGGATCAGTTAACGCCCCCCCATTTAACCGCACCAACTGGGGATGAGACTTGGCTAATTTGACTACTTCAGCGTCTAACTCAATCAGCACCACTCGTTCCACGTCTTGCCACTTCAACACTTCCCGCACCGCCATCCCATCCCCTGCACCCATGACTAGCACATGACGCCTGTTCTGACTCGCACTCATTGCCGGATGTACTAATGCTTCATGGTAGCGGTATTCATCCAAGGTAGATAGTTGTAAATCCCCATCTAAAAATAGTCGCAAATCTTGTCCCCGGCGCGTCAAGACAATCCGTTGATAGGGGGATTGAATTCGGGTAATTACGGGGGCTTGATACAGGGTATTTTCCAACCGATTACTGATGGGAATCGCGGCGGGTGCGGATAGCGTCAGCAAGACACCTAAACCTAAACCTAGATATCCCCAACGGCGCAGCCGAGGAAACTGCTGTCCAATGGCAAACACCATAAAGGCGGGTAATGCGCCCAGCACAAAGGCGGCGGGAAATAAGCCAATTAAGGGTAGGAGCAATACTGGAAACAGTAACGAACCTAACAACGCTCCCACATAATCCAGCGCCAAAACCCCAGCCAGCGCTTCCCGCACTCCCTCCTCTAGTTCCAGCACTCGTGTCAGCAGGGGGACTTCTAAACCTGCCAAAATTCCCAGCAACACAGTTACCAGAAATAATCCCAACCAGAGGAAACCGTTGACGACAAATAGGGCAAATAATCCTAAGGGTAATAATGCCGTCAGGGGAGCCATTAGCAGTTCAACCTGAAGAAATGCCACAATCAGTTGGCGTTGTTGGAGCCACGGCGGGGACTTGGGCGCGATAAATTGACTTAAGTAAGAGCCAATCCCCATGGCTGCCAAAAAGCCGCCGATAGCTACTCCAAAAGACAGCGCCTGATTGCCCACTAAATAGCTAGCCAGGGTTCCGAGCAACAGTTCAACCGCCAGCCCACAGCTAGAGGATACCGCCGCCGCCGCTAAGAGTAGCCGACGTTGATGGCGATTTAATGATGCAACTGGGGGTTGAGTTACGGGTTCAACATTAGAGTTGTCTGTGGAAACGTTTTGCTGTGCCATGGATTTTTAATGAACTACGACGACTTACTTCGTTGAAGTCGTCGTTTCTGACGTTTCTTCGCCCCTAGCTGCTTCATGCTTCCGCAATCAGTAGAGCTAGGCGACTCCACGTCTAAAGAGGCTCGTTCCAAGCCCCTTGCCCAAATTTCGTTGACTTGAGCGGCATTAATATCTCTATCCTCAACATGATTACAGTCGGGATTAGAGCAAACATGAACTCTATCAGCCAAAGTCTTAGGCGTTAATTCCCAACATTTAGCACACCGTTGAGTTGGTTTGAGCGTTCTAGTTGGTGACTCGACATAAAACCCACCAGCTTCAGCAGCTTTGTAGGTTAACAAATCACCGATTATGCCAAACCCAACGTCGAGAATAGACCGATTTAACCCGGCTTTTTGTTTCTTGCGCTTGCCCTTCTTTGCTTTTCGGGTCATACCATTGACGTTTAACTGCTCTCCAGCAATTAGGCTATTACTGCTAATTATCTCGCTGGTTGTTTTGTGCAGCCAATCTTCTCGTTGTCGGAATATCTTGCTCTGAAGTTTAGAAATCCGTTTTCGTTCTTTTTTCCATCGTCTTGAACCCAAAACTTTTTTGTTCCTATTAGGTTGTCTCTTGCGTCTTAACCGCTTTGAGGCTACCTTAACTTTCTTGTATCCTTCCTTAATAAAATCTGGTTTAGCAATTTTCTCGCTAGTTGAAAGCGTTACCGCGTCTTGGCAACCTAAGTCTATTCCAATTGAACCTGTACCTGTTTGGCGAGTCGGATTGCACTGCACGGTAATTGACGCATACCACTTACCGTTCCTAAAAAAGATTGTACAGGTTGTTGGAGTTCCCCAAGTTCTAGCTTGACCCCGCATTTGAATCTTTAAACCAAGGTCTCTCAGTTCCAAGTAACCGTTGTTACCATTAGACAAAACTTTCCAACCTGCTTTGTCTGGATATGTCCAGCCACTATACCGCCGCTTTGCTTTGAACCTGGGGTACTTACCCAATCCTTTGAAAAATCGTTTATAGCTAAAATCAACCCGCTTTAATGTAGCTTGCAACGTATGAGAACCTAATTCGGCATACTCAATCCAAACTTCTTTAAATTCAGGCAAACAATTCTGTTGCTCAAAATAATCAACAGAATGACCAAAGCGCTTGTACTGCGTCCTCCGGTTAGCAATTGCCGCGTTATAGAGTTCACAGTGCATTTTTCTAGCCCAATGAAGCTTGTTACATTGAGCCTTATTTGGATAAATTCTATAGGTTGCTCTACGTATTTTCATGCCTATATTTTACCATAAAAATTTGACAACCTGCGGAATATTTAATTCCTAGTTTGTCTGCTATCCTTCCCCAACTTACTGTCGTTGAAGTCGGGGAATGCCGCAATTACGTTCAAAGCGGATCAACCATAACCATAAGGGCACGGCAATGAAAGAGCCCCTACCCTAGCGCAGGATTAAGAAAGCCCTATTTTCCTGCACTCGGACCGCCGCCACGAAACCCTCCATAAGACGAGCGATTGGGTAAAAGAATCCATGTTCCACCGCGATAACCGCCCGATAATCCTGTTCCATGTCGGGGCCAATAGTTGTCCTGTTTATCGGCTCGCAGGACGAGGGCAGAACGCTGTGTATAACCTGCCGTAATTGTCAAGAGGGCGATCGCGATCGCAGCCCCAGCAAAAATCTTAGTTAACATCGGTTAAACTCCTAGGATGAACAGAGTCATTAGTAAGGGTTGGAGGGAGTTTTATTTCGACTGACCTACCTACTGATCAGATACCGTTAAAGGAGATGGGCGAATGTGAACAACCTCAACGGGAACGAGAGTGCGGTTGCGATCGCGCACTGTCAGCGTCGTCTGATCCACGGGTGCATCTGGCATCACATCCAGATGAAAACCGTAGGAACTGCGAGGTTCTAAGGTGAAAAAACATTGGACTTGACCCTTCGCCGATTCCACCTTGCCATCTTCTTCTTTAAAGCTTAGAGGGATAGGCAAAGCACCGGCATAAACTTGTTCTCCATAAGCATCATTAATCACCAGACGTGCGTTTAGCTGTCGCGGTGAGGTTTCGTCAGATTTCACATTGATCTTGACCCGCACCAGCTGATCAGCCCCTCCTACCGTAGCGCGTCCACTGGGATCGCTATCTTGAATTGTTTTCGCGATCGCGACTTTCCCAGAAAAGGGTGTGGCAATGATCGCCATAATCCCTAGAATTGTCGAACCAATTAAACCTGACCACAAATAGCGCGTATCAACAACCCCATTTTCCACTCTCACCTTAAATCCCACGGGTTGTTCGAGTTCTTGTCCAGAGGTATTGCCATAGTCCAACACAGCAATTGCCACGGTTATTTTCTCATTTTTCTTTGCCTGAACGTCGAGTCCTCCCTGCAAATCCGACTCATACCAACTACCCGATTCACCATCTTCGTACCACGTCCCCGACTCACTCCAGGCTTCTTTCATCGCTGAGGCGATCACTTGCCCATTTTGGTCAAGAATTTGAATTTCGTAGATCACCCACTGATTCGTTGACAGCCAAGCCTCCACATCAATTCGCAAAGCACCGATAAGCTGAGGCTGGAGTTGTATCGACTCCAGTTGGACTGATTCCTCTGGCTCAACGTATACTGTCTGTGACATCAACCTTTTATGGAAAAACTGAGCCACAACAAACGCTAGTAGCACTAACCCTGCTGTTCCCAGAGCAATGTAAGACCAGAGATCGACAAAACGACCGGTTCGCTGAGTTTGGGTAGTGACTGGCATTGGCTTGAAGTTCAATTCAAATTTTCCAGGGAACTGAAACAAGTTGTCTCAGTCCATTATTCTCTCTGTGTTTGATCCGAGAAACTGTCTATCGAATAACCCGGTATTAATTCTAATTTTATCGTTACGTTAGGATTACCCGAGCAATTCCACAGGCTAGAGTCTGCGGGAGGCGTCAACGAATACGAATTCGGATTCCCGAAGAGCGATCAATCACATCTGAGCTGTGGATGCGGACTCTACCTGAGCGAGATCGGTGTCTGGCAGACCGAGTTGTATCAATAATCACAGGATCAACCAAGATAGAATCCGAAATAGTCGAATTGATAATTGTGGGGTTAATTAGCGTAGAATCACGAATGGTTCCCCGAATCGGCTCTTGATACCGAGTATAGTCGCGATCGCGATAGTTGCTATAGGATGAACCTTCAGAGGAAAAGGCACAAGGTTGACCTGTGACCCGATTCATGGGTATTGGTGATGGAATGGGGCTACCGTAAATCACCGAAGTACAGCGCGATGACTGAATCGGTCTAGCCTCTACTGCGCTATCCCCCACTATCATCCAAGCCACTCCCACGGTTAAAGGCGTGAGCATGATGTTCAGCCAACGGCGTTGTAGGAGAGAAAATTTCAGCATCGTTTCACCTCAAAATATGTTACGTAGCCATTAAGCGATTCAGTGAAGCGCAAAAATTTATCTTGTATCCGGCGATCCTGTTCCCTTACCAGTGTAACTATCCCACTGAATCCGGCTGTCAGTCCCAGCTTAAGTGAAGGTCGGATTGACTTGTTAGTTCCTTAGCGCTTTAATTCCTTCAGGTTTTCGTGTAATTTCAAGGTATAAGCCTAGAGCCAGATCTAACTTCACCCAATGGCACGAATCAGTGTCTCGATGATGTCAAGTTTTTGATCAATGACCAATGACCAATGACAAAGAACAATTCCGCATCGAATACCAAACTGGAAAAGCTACCTTTGAGCGGGGTGACTATCGCGCTGCGGTGAAGCACCTCGAAAAAGCCTGCGCTTTGATTAACCGCAATTCTCGTTTAGGGGGAGAGGCGCAAATGTGGCTTGTTACAGCTTATGATGCAGCCGGACAACAAACTGACGCGATCGCGTTAGGTCAGCAACTGACAAAGCATCCTGACCTGGATATTCGCAAACAGTCTACCAGCTTACTCTACATCCTACAAGCCCCCCAGCTCAAGCGACCTGAGGAATGGATGACCAAGATTCCCGATTTAGGTGCTATTTCTGAAAGTGATCCCATAGATCGTCGGGGTAGCGGGGTGACTAGAAGCAATCCCAGTTTGAAAAGACAAATTGAATCGGATGCGATCGATCTGAGTACGGTTAATACCAAAGATAATCAATTTATCTGGGTGGCTCTGGTTGTTATTGCCGTATTAGTGGGTGGACTTATCTGGTGGGGAGTGTAAAATCCTCCCCCAGCTTCAAGAGCTCCCTACCCTCCCACAAGACTTATTCAGCAGCCCCTACTTATTTACCATCTGACTTTTCACGCCATTTAGAAAAATCAACATTAGACCTAACCCCCCAGCCCCCTTCCCTCGCAGGGAAGGGGGAGAATTCAAAGCCTTCTCTCTCTTACCCCCTTTCAAAGGGGGGTAAGGGGGGATGGAGAGAGGTTTGGAGAGAGGTTTTCCAGCTCCCGTGAAAAGTAAGATTTACCATGGACTACCAATCATCGTAAATGCTGACCAAAAATAGGGATGAGACAAATCTTTATCTCCTATTTGTGCTAACTCTGGAGGTAACGTAATACTTTCCCCACTCCCCAATAATTTCCCCTCTTCTAACCGCACCTCTCCCCGAATCATCAAAAGTTGCGCCTGTCGCAGCGCTTCTGATTTAATCGGTGCTGTCTCTAACTGACGGTAAAATTCGGTCATTAGTCCCAACGTTGCTTCATCACTGACATACCAGAGACTTCCCAGTGCCGATTTTACCCCAGCTTGTACCGCTAACCCGGCAAAGCCTAACTCAGCTTCCTCATCCCCCACAGCGGTGCGACAAGCACTCAGGACTAATAATTCTACTGTGGGTTCATACAACTTTAACTCACGCAGTTGGTCGAGGCGTAGTTTAGTATCCCATAGCTGAATATAAGAATTTTCCATGCGTCCCGATTTAAATTCACCATGAGTGGCTAAGTGGACAATTCCAAAGGGTTGTAATTGACGTTGGGTTTTTAGGTTCTCCAGAGTAAACTCTTGGTTGAGGAAGGATTCTCCTTGCCATATTTCTTGGGTAATTGCGGCTAATTCAACCGGGACAGCTTTTAAGGGGTTGGCGTCGGTAAATTCAGACGCCCCCATTGCCAAAACTTGGAAGTCATTAATATCGCGATAGCGAGTATCGGTTAAGCTGATACTGGGCATTAAACCCGCACTGTATTTTTCAATTAGGAATTGTTCGCCATCGTGGAGAGCCAGTAAGGGAATGGAACGCAATCCTCCATCCATGATAAAGCTGAGATTCTGAATTCCTTGGGTTTGTAATTGGTCTTCAATTGGGGCAATTATCCATTGATACAGTTGTTGGGCTGGGGCTAAATAACGGTCGGTACTACGTGTAATTGGATTAGTAATCGCACGGCGTAATTTTTGGGCTTCAGCTAAAACAGTAGCGCGAGTTGCACCGGGAATCGGCATAAAAATCGGTTCCCCGGTTGGTGTAACTACAACCAGTTGCAATTGGTCATTATCTTGGGGAATGGGATTGGTTAAAGAACCGGAATCTGGCGTAATTCTGGTGGGGTAAAATACGGTATAAATCAGAGCGGGTTTTTGACCTGTGGCGGATTCAATATCGCTCAAGGTTATCCGAATTTGCTCTAATGTATTAATGGCAGGATTGAAGAATCCTAGATATTTCTCAAATTCACGGGTAAATAATTCTTCTAAAGGGAAACCTCGGCTTAAGAGTCTAACTGTTAGGGATGAGGGAGGATCAGCTTCGGGCAATACCCGTTGTAATTGTTGCAGGAAGTCTGGAGCGGTAATAATTGAAATAGCGCCTTGGCTATAGGGACCTAAAAAAGATTGGAAGGGTAAGATTGAGTTATTGGCGCTGGTTGTTAAGGCTCCCGCCGTACCGTTTATCGTAGCATCACCGACATCAAAGGAAATTCCTCTGGCTCCACCATCGTGGCGAATAATAATTGTCCCCTCACCAGCACCACCCGCCGTAGAAATGCTGGCAATGATGTTATTTTGGTCGGTAAATGTGCCAGTAGCTTGGAAGAATTGTTCTGTGGTAATGTCAACGGTTCCGCCTGTTCCTTCTGTACCCCCTTGGGCGTTAATTAGGGTAACTTGAATCCCATTTTCGGGGTCTAACTTGACATTTCCGCCATTTCCTGATATTGAACTGGTATCGATTTCTTGGGTAATGATGCGATCGCGTGCTGTAACTGTAACGTCTCCACCCCCTGTTTCTCCCGTCGCGATTAAGTCGCCGCTTTCCACTGCACCTGTTTGACTTTCCAGGCTAATATTACCGCCACTACTGATATTACTTGCAGCGTCGAGGGTTCCCGCCAATAGGTTATTCTCCGCCATCAGGGAAATCGTACCCCCTGCGCCAGTGGTAGAAGAGGAATCGAGAGTGGCTGCGATCGCGTCGATGGTATTTCCGGTTATAGTAATCGTACCGCCATCGGTATCTATGGGAGATTGGAGTGCGATCACGCCTCTTCCCGTTAGGCTGAAATTCCCGCCTGTGGTGGAGATGGCGTTATTTAAGCTGAAACTATCGGCGAAGGTGAAGGAAAGACTTCCTCCCTCGGTGTTGATACTGTCATCTGAGGAGAAAACAAGATTACTCAGAGGATTAATATTTCCCGCGATAATATCCGCACCGCCGATAGAAAGGGTTTCGGGGAGGGTGATTTCTCCCGGAGTATTCAGAGTTAGACTATCGCCACCGTTATCAGTTGAACCGAATCGTATCGCGTCACTAATATTGATACGATTTCCAGCCGAGAGGTCAATTTTACCGCCACTCCCATTGGTAGAACTCGAATCAATTTCACTGGCGTTAATCTCGTCAGCCGCGTCAAGAATAATTGCGCCACTCGCGCCATTTTCTGAGGATGAGTTAAGGGTTCCGGCGCTAGTATCAATACTGTTACCGCTGATATTAATATCTCCCCCGCTCTGTGCGCCCATTGAGATAATATCAGAAGTTGTAATATCACCAGCCGCTTTAACTGCGATCGCACCTCCTGTACCATTATCTGAAGTAGTTATTATTCTGCCATCATTTAAATCGCCAGCATTGGTATCAATACTTCCATCACGGCTAGTCAAGTTAATATCTCCACCGCCTAATTGACCCGATGAATCAACATAACCGATGATGATATTATCAGTAACGTTAACGGTAATAGTACCTCCCGTGCCATTCCCTTGAACACACTGATCATTTAAGCTGGAGCAAGACAGTATTCCACCTATAGTGTTGTTTACAGGATCATTATCCAAGGCGTCAAATGTACCGCCAATAGTAAGATTGACATCCCCACCATCTATAGCGCCAAACGATTGTATGTCATCTGATTTCAGATTTCCACCAGCCTGAATAGTGATATTACCACCATTACCACTGTCGGAAATGGCAAAGATATCAATTACTTCAATATTTCCATCTGCTTCCAGAGTAATATTACCACCGTTACCATTGGCAGCGCTGGAGTTAGCGGAAACCACACCACCATCTCCTGTAAAAGTAATGCTACCACCTGCGGTTAGGCTAATTTCACCACCATCACCATTCAGGTTGGCTGCTATAGCAGAAATACTATCTGTGAAAATGTCACCTCCAGCCTCTAACGTTACAGAGCCACCATCACCATTATCAGAGGATGCAGATAGATCTCCAGCGCTAGTGTCGATACTGCCTGCGGTGCTTGTAAGGTTGATATTTCCGGCACTCTGATTGCCGCTAGCACTTATTCTAGCAGTAATGATATCACCGGGAGCTATGAGGGAAACTTGACCACCCTTATCAGCAGGAGTAGTAGCAAGTATCTGACCAGCACTGGTATTGATAGAACCCTCTGTACTTGTCATGCTAATATTGCCAGCGTTGCCACCATCTGAATTTATTACATAAGAAAAGAGGGTAGCAGTAATAATATCTTTTTGAGCCATTATAGTGATTGTCCCACCCGAACCAAGACTGGCTCCAGCATCTATTAAACCAGCACTAGTATCTATTGAGCCTCCTCTACTGATCAGAGTAATATCACCAGCATTGTTTTGACTATTGAACACACCTCCTGACGTGCGAGAAAATACATCACCTGTAATAATATTGCCTAAAGCGTTCAAAGTTACCGGACCACTATCTACACCGTCAGTTCCCGAAACCGTACTAATGTTTCCGACCTGAATACTTCCTACTGGTAGTAATGATGTAGCTGGTGTATCGAAGTTTGTTCCTAATGTTGGTACACCTGTAAGGGGAAAATTCAAAGGATTGATTGTATCCACTCCTGCTCTTAAAATTAGAGCGCGGCTAGTGGTTAAAATGTTTGCATCTGGATCATCCCCTGGAATATTGAGGTCAGGTCCAGTGATTGTAATATCTCCACCTCTAATACTCCCTGTCGCTTCGACTTTTAGTGCTACACCTTCATAATCACCGAATTCAACATCCCCAATTGCCCGAATAATGGGGTCATTGATACTTCTAAATGTTCCAGGTTCTCCAGCTAAATTGAGCAGTGAAAAATCACCACCACTGGTAAAGTGAGCATCGCCAGAAATAATCCCATCACTGACTAAACTCATATTTCCCCCACTCACAAACGGGGTTTCTGGATGGTTCAGCGCCAGAATATCAATTCCATTATTCCCCTGAATATAAAGATTTCCCCCCGCTTGGGCTAAAAAAGGACTGGTTTGGTTATCTCTTACCCATACCGTATCCTTCGCCAATAGATTTAAATCCCCGGTTGTTACCAAAGAGGGTGCAACGCCTTCCCCAATCGGAACTAAGGTTAAATCCCCTTCAGCCGATAACGTTGCTGTGTATGCTGTTACCTGATTAACAACAATATCTCCAGCTTCAGCTTCCACATCAGCCGCCGTGATTCCCGTCGCTTCAACCACACCCTCATTCGTCAACAATTCCGGTAACATTAACGGTTCAATCGCCAACAAATTCCCCTGATTATCCGTCGGTAATTCAACCTCCAAACTCAGCAGTTGTCCCTCCTGAGTCAACCGTACCCGACTCGTTCCCGGTACTGTCATCACCGAAATATTACCCTCTGGTGCTGTCAAACTCCCTGTACTCAGCACCTCACCACCAATCAGCGAAAGATTCTGTCCCTCGGATACCTCTAAATCACCTGCATTAATAATCGCTCCGGGCTGCAACGTCTCAAACTTAAATCCATTCGGATTGCTGACTAAATTGCTGTAACTATTGCTACCAAACGCCTCAAACCATCCCCCCTCAAAACCAATCCCCGTCGCTGTGGTTGCGGTAAAATCACCCGTAACATTCAGTCGAGCATTTTCACCAAAAATAATCCCCGCCGGATTCATTAAAAATAGATTAGATTGTCCCCCTGTTACCTGAATCAACCCATTAATCAGCGACGGTTCACCATTCACCACCCGCCCTAAAATATTCTGAATCTCTGGATTAGACAAAAAGTTAGCAATTTGGTTTGTATCGAGTCCAAACTGCTCAAAACTATGAAACAGATTCACCCCATCCCCGGAAACCTTACCCCCTTGGATATCGTAGCGGTTCCCCTCAGAAGTAACCGTGGTTTCTGTACCATCGGCGGCG
Organism: Coleofasciculus sp. G1-WW12-02; assembly: GCF_040219735.1. NCBI lineage: Bacteria > Bacillati > Cyanobacteriota > Cyanophyceae > Coleofasciculales > Coleofasciculaceae > Coleofasciculus > Coleofasciculus sp. G1-WW12-02. The sequence goes on from NZ_JAVJRX010000194.1 coordinate 52,537, forward strand.
GGGGTAATGGGTTGGGAGTAAGCAGGTTCTATAGCAGCAAACGTAACGGTTAATGCTAATCCTGCCAACAGCCGCCCCTGTCCTTGAGTAAAAATATTCATGGGGTATAGCAGATGCATATCTAAGAGTATTTAAGCATAAATACTTGGCGGCTGTAAATAGACTGCGCCTTTTCACCGTAGTGGCGTGGCACACCTTAATTGGTGGATTGGAATTGTAGGGGCGCACCGACGTGCGCCCGTGTCAACTTAAGCCATAACCCTTACCCATTCTAATTTTCAGCTATGGGGTTTCCGCTCCCCGGCTATGGGAGAAGGGCGGGTTTAGTCAAGTTATCAGTTGGGTGTCATAAGTTATCTGTAAAACCCGCCCCTACACCCCCCGCTCTCCTGGCTCTTCACCTTAAGTTGACACCAATGAAGGCTTGCGCCCCAAAACTTGAACATCTGTTGTGTTCATTTGTCTATTGGACAAACCTCAAAAGCTAACTCATGGCGATAAAAACACACATTAAATTCCGCCAAAAAGTTTGTATGTCCCAGGATTACAGGCGCATCTCTTGATTGAGTCCAAGCAAATGCCAATAAGACAGGCGAAAACGGCACAACGATACCCGATACCACCAAGCCTCGTGCTTCGTGATCAGCTAAATTTCCACTTAACTGAATCGGAACAGTTTGCTCTTCCCAGACTGCCCCTAACTGTACACCAATCTCGTAAGGTAGAACATTGACACTTGCACCCGTATCTACAAGTGCCATTACCTCGACAGTGCAGCTTCCATTGACAAGAGTGATAGGCAAATATGGCATGACACTCGAAAGTCCAAGGCTATTTATGCGCTCAATGAACGGGAATCGTTGACCATTAAGCATTAGTTTCTCTCCGCGCCGCCACCAAAAGATCCGACAAGGCTTGAACACTTGCCTGATCTGCTTGAGGAGACCAGACAACGGCTTCTGTTGATGCCAATTGATTCAAAAGTGCATTAGCTGAATCACTATTGCCTACAGGTTCTAGGCTGCATCCTTCCTCTTTAGCAACGGCAAGAAGCAGAAAGTGGATAAGTCGAAGTTTATCTTGATGAGAGAGTTGACTAACAGTGGGTAAAAGTTCGCTAAGAGACATATTGCTTATCTGAGAGGTTCAATACAGTTCTAGTCTAGTTGAAAGTAACCAAAGAGCGATATTGACATATCTTAGTTTGATATACCGTAGGGTGGGCATTGCCCACCAATCTTAAGCTGAATGTCGCTGACTTAAGCTGGGTTCGTAGTAGGCACGAAGCGTGCCAGAAGTGAAGACAGCACTTACTACAAACTCTAAAGTGCCATTTGTCTTAATCTGTCACGCATTTAAATTGGGAATGGGTAGCGAGCAAGATGCTCGCACTACAACGATTTTGCCATTCTTGACATTATGGTTTAAATGCCGAACAGCTTAATTCAATGCCATTCTTATGAGGTTGGAATTTCCCCTTCAAACGTCAGAAATCGCATCGGCTGGCGACACTCCACTCTTGACAGCGATGATGCCAGGGAGGTATTCATCCATCATTTTCACATTGGTGTAAACCAACTGTTTGATAGTGTCTAAATCAAGAGAGTGATTTTTGACATTGGTGCTAGTCTTGTAACGAATCTCCCCATCATCGAAATTTAACTCAAAATTGCCGATAATCATGCCATAGTTGGCTCTGGATAGAAACTCTCCTACCGCTCGACGCTTAGACTTGGGAATTTTAATTGGGCATAAGCAGTAGAAGATAAACTGCTGCTGTGATTCTAGCGCTTGAGCATAACAGTTGTATTGGTCATTTTTGCCCTTAAATGCTAGGCGTAAGGCTGATTGTTTTGCTAGCTGGGCATAGTGCCAATTGTCTTCTGTGAAGAAATTGACGATGGCGTCAAAAATGGGTTGTGTTGAGGGAATGTCTTCAGGTGTCACATTGGGAGTTTTCCTGTCATCGTATCGCCAAAAGACTAATACAAGGGTTGATGGATTGCTAATTTACTTAGTTTACAGATAATCCTTAAGGCTGCTCATTGTTTTCTTTAAAGTTAACAATTTCTTCAGGGGCTGAATGAATTATTTTTATCACCTCTAAAGCGACATCCACCATTTCTTTAGCGCGGGGATCTGGCATTAATTTTAACTCGATTAACTCATTGAGTAGTTTAGCGGCTTGAATACCAGATTTTAACAAGGCTTCTTGGTATTCTTGTTGTAGGGTTTTAGGAGGAGTGGAGATTTGGTTTTGGTCTGTTGAATTTTGAATGTTGATGTTTTCCATGGTGTGTTCAGTATAATTCGCATTTTAGGGTTGCTTTATTCCAACGACCTCCTTGATCTAGACAATCATCGATAGCAAAAAAATTTCTAGTCCATTGTACAAATGCCAACACTATTATAAAAACTACAACAATCCCAATTACAACCCAAATTTTCATAATTATCAATATTCATCAGGTAAGTTTTCTGGACGATACTTTTCACACATATTTTTACACGATCCGTCAGGTTCACTACTGCCTTGTTCCCGACCATAGTTGTTAGCTTTCTGATCTTCCTCGCTGGCTTCAGGTGAGTCTCCCTTCCACTTTTGATCAAACTCCTCTCTAATATCGCTTATAAATTCCGCCGTACTCTCACCATAAGAGCCTAGCTGGGCTGCTTCACAATTTGCCTTGCAATGGAAATACTTATCTGCACCAATCCAATTTGCCTCACGCATATCAAAATAGTTATTTTTAAAAATGTTGATAGCTGAAGGAATTTCACTGATAGCTGAATAGCTTTCACTGATCCATTGACTTAGATCACTCCACCGCTCCTGTACCCAATTCCAACCTTGACTGACTTGTTCTCCAGCCCAAGCTAAACCTTGTGATGCTTTCTCACTAGCCCAATTACCAACTTCACCGACCTTATTCTTCGTCCATTCCCAACCCGCTTTAATCTCGTCACCAGCCCATTGGAGAACATCACTCCCTAACTCTCCTAGTTGTTGGATGCCATTCCAAGCTTGACCCCCTGTATCCTTGACAAAGTTACCAACAGCCACACCTGTCTGTTGTAGCAAATTTAAGCCTTGAGAGCCTTTATCTTTGACAAAACTACCAACAGCCGCACCTGTCTGTTGTAGCAAATTTAAACCTTGAGACCCTTTCTCCTTGACAAAACTACCAACAGCCGCACCTGTCTGTTGTAGCAAATTTAAACCTTGAGACCCTGTATCCTTAACAAAATTCCCAGCACCCGCAGCCTTGTCTGATAACCAACTGAATGCACCCGAACTCTTTTGTTGTACCCAATTCTTCGCACCAGAAACCTTATCCCCCAACCACGAAACAACATTAGTAGCTTTGCCTTGAACACCGGAAACCAGCGAACTGACTTGACCACCGAGCCATTCTAAAATCGAGCTGCCTTTAGACTGAATAGTTGAAACAGCACTTTGTCCTTTTGCCTCTAACCCACTAACAAAAGAACCTGCTTTTTCCCCAACGGCGTTAACCGCACTGTTTCCCTTTTCGGTGAGCCAATTTTTAGCCGTCTCACCTTTTTCTTGCACCCAGTTAAATGCACTGGTTCCTTTTTCAGTCAGCCAAGATGTTGCGTTATTCGCCTTATCAGCCACAAATATTTCGGCGCTACTGACTTTTTCACCCATCCAAGACGTGGCGCTGTTGGCTTTTTCACCTATCCAAGAACTAGCACCATTAACCTTTTCTCCCAGCCAACTAAAGGCTCCTCCGGTTTTCTCATCAATCCATGTCCCCGCACTATTGGCTTTTTCCGATAACCAATTCGTTGCGGCTCCAGCTTTTTCAGTGGCAAAACTGGTGGCATTATTAACCTTTTCTCCCACCCAAGATTTAGCTTCCCCAACTTTCCCCTGGAAGCTTGTCCAGCCTTCTGAGGCTTTACCTGTTAGGGTTGTCCATTTCTCATTTAGATAATCCCCGGCACTGGTAACAGACTGGTCAACCGATGTCTTAACTTGTTCTCCCTGTTGTTGCAGTTGTGTACTAACATCCTGGGCTTTTTGGCTAATTCCTTGCCATCCCTGTTCAACTCTTTGCGTGACTGGAGCTACTTTGCTTTCAATACCAGACCAAGTGGATTCAACTTCTGTTTTGAGAGCTTGCCATTCGGCTTGTAAAGCTTGACCGTTTTCTTGTCCTGCTGCTGGTTTGACTCCGGCGGAAGTGTCATCAACTTTAGCTTGTAGAGCTTGACTATTCCCTTGTGCTTCTGATTGTTTTGCTCCGGCGGAAGCTCCATTAAGTTTAGCGATAAAGTTTTGAGCTTTCGCCATGTATGTCTGGGAAAACTGCTGGGCTTCTGTTTCTACAGCAGTCATTTCCGTTTTGGCACTATTTTCTAGCTCAGTCCAATTACTCTCAAGTTCACCTTTGCCTTCAACGGCTTTATTTTCTAAATTAGTAACTTTATCAGCAACTTCCGTTTCGACTTGTTGCTCTTTAGCCGTCGTTTCTTGTTTTAAGCCAGTTTCTTCCCCTTGTAACTCAGAAGCTTGAGTTTGGGCATCGGTTTGGAGTTCTGTGCCTTTAGCTTGACTCTCGGCTTCGACTTCAGTTCCTTTGGCTTTGACTTCTGACTGAAGTTCAGTTCCTTTGGTTTGTTTATCAGCTTCGAGTTCAGCGGCTTTAGCTTGTTTGTCGGCTTCTAATTCATTCCCTTTAGCTTGTTTATCAGCTTCGAGTTCAGCGGCTTTAGCTTGTTTATCGGCTTCTAATTCATTCCCTTTAGCGTTTTTAGCGCTATCTAATTCATTTCCTTTCGTGTTTTTATCAGCTTCTAACTCATTGCCTTTGGTATCTTTGTCGGTATCTAGCTCATTACCTTTGGTATCCTTGTCTGCATCCAGCTCACTACCCTTGGTTTGCTTGTCATTATCTAACTGATTCCCTTGCTCTTGTTTTGTCGCATCAACTTGAGATTGCTTATTATCGTACTCACTTTGTACCTCACTCTTCTTCCCAGCAGCATCACCTTTAAGGGAATCAAAAATACCTTTTGCCCAATCAAAGGGATTTTCCAGTAAATCACCTTGAACAACTTGACCGGATTTTACTTGTTGTTCATCAACTGGCTTAACGGTTACATTACTTTCAGCACCTTTGGCTGCAACTGCTGGTTCTGCGGATTGAACCGCTTCTTCAACATTCTGTTCTGTCTCCTGTTGCTCAATTTCAGGGGTTTCAGGTTCTTGAGGTTCGGGTTCTTTGGCTTTCGGTTCAGGTGCTTCCTGAACTTCTGCTTCCGGTTGAGGTTCAGTTTCCGGAAGTGCTTTGTCCTCCGGTTGTACTTGGGGTTGTTCGGGTTCGGCTGGTTCTGGGGGTTCACTCGCCGACTCAGGAGTCTCTTCTTGGCTGGGTTCAGCCGGAGTAACCTCTGCTGCTTTTTCTTCTACTGCGGGAGTTTCAGCCGCACCATCTTTAACTTGAGGAGTTTCTGTTGTAGGAGGAGTTTCTATCGCAGGTTTCTCAAGTTGCTCAACTTGCGGCTGAGGTAAGGGTTCAGATTTGGGTGCATTTGTCCCCGGTTGAGGAATCGCCGCAATTTTTTGTTGGGCTTGCTGTAATGCTTGTTCTAAAGCCGCTTTGGGTTCTTGACTCGGATCAATAGTTTGAGCAGCACTCTGATCAGTATTATGCATCTGAGCCTGCTGCTGTTGCCAGATATCCGTTAAAGATGTCCCCTGATTGGCTTGACTTAAATCAGGGATTTGGATACCTCCAGCACCTGTATTGGCTGTTTCCGTATTAGCTGGAGTTTCAGCCGCTTTTTCCTGGGGTTGAGTTTTCCCTTCAGTATCAGTCTGTGCGGATTCAGCTTCCGGTTGAGGCGCAGTACCTTCTGTCTCTGGTTTAGGTTCTTTTGTGGGTGCTGAGGTAGCTGGAGATTCAGTTGAACTATCTTGTGCTTTGGATTTAGCTTCAGGTTTTGGCGCTGGCGCAACTTCAGGTTGAGTTTCAGTATCTTGTGCTTCTAGTTTGGCGTCTGTGGTGGGTTCGGCTTGAGGAGGTGGCTCGATTTTCCCTTGGGGTTGATTCGACGATTGGGGTTGAGCCGGAGCAGGTTTTTGTACCTCTTGAGTCTCTGTCTCTGTGACTAACGGCTTATCCACCTTGTCTTGTGCAACATCTGGTGAAGTTTCCGTTAGCTGGAATTCTGCACCTGTGGCTGTTTGAGCATTAGGCGGTGGAAGTTCTTTAGCCGGAAGTGGCGGGGAATTCTTATCTACAGATATTTTATACGGATTTTTATTAGATGTAGCTGGAGACTCCTGCTCCTCAATCGTCTTAGCTGGTAGCGTAGGAGTGAGGTTATCTCCCTGTAACGATAATGGGTTTTTATTCAAACCCCTAGCACTCGCTATGTCAGCTTTCGCCTGAATGGTTCCTGTGTGCGTTTCCTCTTCCTTCTCTTTCTGTTCCTGCTCACAGGCGGAACATGAGCGCTGAACCGTTTCTGACTGACTCGATTGCTGAACATTAAACCGATTCAACCCGTTGAAGACAGAATGAGTTCTCTGTTCTATTTTGGGATGATACTGTCCTAACCCATTCTGAAGCACATTCCTCTGCACCGGAGGAGACTCTTTCCCCTGAGTGTTAACGGGAATAGTCAGCAAGTTGGAACTCAAACGCGATACTCTTTCTTTTTGAGCTTGTAAATTCGGTTTTGGGGATGGGTTGTTTCCACTCTCTGCTGCTGAGGGTTGAGCAGGGGTGACAGCAACTCCGTCTACTTCTGTATCAGGGGATTCGGGATTCTGTGATAATTCGGCTTCTGAACCTTCCTGGCGCTGAACCGTCTCTTCTTCCTGACTCTCTGTCGCTTCAGCTTCTGAAACGTCTGGCTGTTGAGCGTTATTTTCTAACCCTGCATTAGCTGACTGTTTCTGTACAGGTGGCGGGGGTGGTGTTTTGGGTGCATTAACCGGGACATTAAGACCGTTATAGCCGACAAAGGCTGACTGCTCCAATTTCTGTTGTAAAAACGCCTTCTGTTCCTCCGGTGAGCGTCTTACCACAGGTTCCTGGGGTTTCGGAACTTGGAAACGGCGTCGCTGCAACGGATTCGGCGCGGACTTCCGACTCAAGGGTGAGAAATTTGGTTTGCGGATGGGTTCTCGGAAAGACATTACCAGAGGTTCCCCCGATTTATGCAGGTCTTTTCTGTCCTTCCCAGGAGGCGCGATCGCGTCTATGAGATTGGTAGCAGAAAATCTCCTCGATCATACCCCCAAACAGGCGATCGCACTTCACTCATCTTAGGAAAACTTAACATCCCCCGAAATAATTCCATCACTGACTAAACTTAGATTTCCCCCACTTACAAACGGGGTTTCTGGATGATTCAGCGCCAGAATATCAATTCCATTATTCCCCTGAATATAAAGATTTCCCCCTGCTTGGGCTAAAAAAGGACTGGTTTGGTTATCCCTTACCAATACCCTATCCTTCGCCAATAGATTTAAATTCCCGGTTGTTACCAAAGAGGGCGAGGGCGCACGTCGGTGCGCCCCTACGGTAACGAACCTTAAATCCCCTTGGTTCAATAACGTTTCTGTGTATGCTGTTACCTGATTAACAACAATATCTCCAGCGATGGGTTTTTTCCACTCCCCAAAGAGGCGCTCGCATTCTATCCCGCTTCATAAAACTTAAGCAACATTGATGACAAATAGTTTGTCACTGTAAAGCCGCAATCCTTTGTTCTTCTCAAATGCGGACGAAAGGACTTGAACCTTCACACCTTACGGTACTAGAACCTAAATCTAGCGCGTCTGCCAATTCCGCCACGTCCGCGACTCACTCGATAGCTATCATAGCAAAAACCTGGCGATTTTGTTAGCGGAGTTCGACGTAACGCTCAAAGCCTTATTTTCCCGTTGCTATCGCCTGAAAGCCTCCAGGTGTGCGTCAAGCCTGTGCTTATATCAAATTCAGGTTGAATACCCCTCCAGAACACTGTAGAGACGCGCCATGGCGCGTCTCTACAATCCTGAAATAACCGGGGTTCTACCTGATTAGGTATCAATTCCCCATCCCCATCGTCTACGGGTTCTCCTCCCCAGGTTGCGGTAAGGGTAGAGTAATTGTCACCGTACTTCCTTCTCCGGCTTGAGACTCTACCGCGATCGCACCATTTTGTAAATCCACACAATGTTTAACTAGTATCAGTCCTAAACTACTCCCCGTCACCCCATCACCATGACTATTGGTGTCGAAGGCGTTGAATAAGACATTTTGCTCAGGTTCGGGAATATTACTCCCAAAATCCGGAATACGAAACACTATCTGTACGTCTTGACACAACAATTCCAACTTGATCGGACTATCCTCTGGTGAATAGCGCCATGCACTAATCATCAAATTTGTCAACATCCGGCGCAACAATTTTTCATCAGCAACGCGACAACAAGATTCAGGACTGACAAAGGTAATTTGGCGTCTCGATGGTGTACGCTCCTGTAACTGGGTGATTAATTCCTGACACAACTGAGTTAAATCTAGTTCGGTGGGATTTAAAGGTAGTTGTTTGGATTCAACCTTATTAATCCACAGCAGATCATTCAGGATTTGGTTGATCCGGTGAGCATTCCCTTGGATGCGCTGGAGATAGTAAAGGTTGTCGTTCTCGGTGTCGAAATCGGGGTTATTTTCCAGGTATTTAGCATGGGAAAAAATCTTGTTCAGAGGATTACGAAGTTCTTGGGTAACCACTGAAGCCAATCGGGAAAGATGGGATTTGAGCGCCCGATATTCGGCTTCTTTTGCCATAGCTTCGCTAACAGCTACCCTCGCCTGTTTTTGTTCACTCAAATCTTTAAACGTGATCACAATGGCGCTACCATCCCCGTCGAGATTCTCCAAACGAGTCATCGTGTACTCGTAATCCTTCACCCCCTCAACCGTGGTTAAGGTAATTTCGTCGGTCTTAGACTCTCCCGTGTTTAAAACCAAGTCCCGTTGAATATCCAACTGTTCCATCTGTTCGGCGGACAACTTCAGATCATGCCAAGTTTTACCGATAAAATCTTTTTGCTGGAGTCCCCACGCCTGGGCTGCGGCTTGATTCACATAGACATATTTGCCCGTGCGATCGCACACTAGAAAAAAGTCACTGGAATTTGAGAGAATCGCATTAAGAAGTTGTCCGAGTTGTTCGACTGAGGTATCCGGCGTTGGGGGAGAGGGGGTGGCTGGAGGTTTCTTCTCTGGCTGACTGGCGGCTTGTTTGACCGCTTGCTGCTGCTGAATCGCTTGTTGCTGACGAATTGCCTCTTGTTGCTGTGCTTTGAGGCGTTTTTGCTCACTAATATCCTCTAGAATACAAATCGCTGAAGTGGGTTCGTCTGAAGTCCCCAATACCAGCGCCACCGTCAGGCGCCCCCACTCAATGGTGCTATCCGGATGCTGGAGAGGCTTCTCCAATTGGTAGGAGTGACGTTCACCCGCTATCAATTGACGAAACATTGCCGATTCCATTCCTGACTTATCTAAATTCATCCACGTCATCAAAGTGGGTGCTAATTCATCAGCCGGACAACCGAGCATTGCCTGTAGTTTCGGGTTATATTCGATCAGGTTACCCTGATGATCCAAAAGTCCTAACCCAATGACCGTGTGCTTCACAATGGAGTCAAACAGGGGATGATTGTGGGATTGCATGGAATCTTTATAGCGTGCGATCGTTAAATCTTGCAACCGCCAGCGCAATCCAATCACCTGACCCGATGGGTTTTTCACAGGCGCGACGGTTAGGGAAGCGAGGAAGGAGGTATTACTACGGGGTTGAATCTGGACGGGCCAATTATTGATTGACTCACCCCGTTGTAACTGACTCAACTTGTAAAAAAAATCGCGCCGTTCCTGGGTAGCGACAAAAACGGCTAAAGATTTGCCCACCAGACGTTCTGGAGAAAAGTTGAGCATATTGGCGGCGGCTTGATTTGCCTCAAAAATGATCGCGTCGGGATTGGTGACGAGGTAACCATCGGGGGCAAACTCAAACAATTCCCGGTAACGCTGGCGTTCAGCTTCTATGGTAATCTGGCTTTGCGCTAATTTATCATTTTGTTGGCGTAGTTCTCCGGCAGCAAATTGCAATTCTTGCAGGGAATGAGACAGTTGTGTCAAACTCTCCTGTAATAAGTGTTGCTGCTGATTCGACATTTCCTCTGTGCGTAAAGACGCCTGTACTGGCAATTTAAATACTTCGTGTGCTTGTTGCCAAAGCGTTTCTACACGTCTGAGGGATAGGGAAATCTGTTGGTCAAAGGTTTCTGCGGTCATCTTCTACTACACAAATAGCTGCACCCTTTTAACCTCCCTATTTTCTACTATTGTTCCGGACTTTGTCTTGATAGAAAAGGCTATTCGGGTATAATGTCCTGACAACTCTTGCCCACCCTAAATAAAATCTGATTATGCCAGTCAGGGGGAGGAATGTCGGCAAAATTCAAGGATAGCTGAATGATGAATTTCCTTTTTTTATTCCCTGTTCCCTGTTCCCTGTGAAAAAGTTCCTTGACTAATGACGAATGACCAATGATTATTCCTCCCCCTTAACCACTAATACTGAACAAGGGGCATCAGCCACCACCTGACTACTTACCGAACCTTGAACAATCCGCTGTAAGCCCGTTAGTCCACGAGTACCAATCACAATTAAATCCGCGTGATAAATATGAGCAAGGCGAATTATTTCTGCGGAAGGGTCACCGTTAACAATTTGAATTTCACTGGGACAAGGTAGTTTAGCTTGATACAGTTGCAGTTGCTGTTCGGTTTCTTGGTAAAGGAACTCCTCAGAAGGATGCGGGCGATCAAGGGGGATGTCCATTTCAGGATCTTGAGGAAGCATGACATTGCACAGGATAATTTTGGTGGCTGATGTTATTTGTAGGTTGTCTAGGGTTTCAATTAAGCGATAGGTTGGCTTGGAGCTCTCGAGAGCTACCAGAATCGTCTTTAGCACCAAAATTTCTCCTCATCGTGAGCGATTGTGAGCGATTGGCTCCCAGCAATAGGAATTTTCCCTCTTGAGCAGAGGTTTTGTCTACTGGCTTGACAAATTCTTATTGTCATTCGTCATTCCTTGTGAATGATTGAGGACGAATGACTGACGGATAACTCACCAATCCAGTCAATCGTGCCTTTCGCCAAAGGTTCGTAAGCGCACGGAATCCCCATGAGAGGGTAATCCTTCGGCTTGTGCCAACACCTGAATGGCGCTTGCCATTTTATTCAGGGCGGTTGAGGAATATTGAATGAGACTCGAGTGCTTCATGAATGTCTCAACACCCAACGCCGAAGCATAGCGAGCAGCACCGGAGGTGGGTAAGGTGTGATTGGGTCCGGCGATATAGTCCCCAACGGCTTCTGGGGTGGATGTTCCCAGGAAGATGGCACCAGCATGGCGGATCTTTTCGAGTAAGTCCCAGGGTTCGGTGATTTCTAATTCTAGGTGTTCGGGGGCAAACTCATTGGACAATTCTGCGGCGATTTCCAGGGAATCGACGACTACAATTAATCCGTAGTGCGCGATCGCTTTTTCGGTAAGTAGGCGTCGGGGATGATCCTGAAGTTGCCGTTTGACTTCAGCTTGCACGCTTTTTGCCAGTTGAGCGTCTGTCGTCACCAGGATAGCCGCGGCTAGCGGGTCATGTTCTGCCTGCGCCAATAAATCGGCGGCGATATAGACAGGGTTGGCAGCACTATCGGCAATAATCAGTACCTCCGATGGACCAGCCAGAGAGTCAATACCCACAGTCCCGTAGATGAGTTTCTTTGCCAGGGTGACGTAGATATTTCCTGGACCTGTAATCACATCCACCTTGGGAATGGTTTCGGTGCCATAAGCTAAAGCCGCGATCGCTTGGGCGCCTCCGATACGGTAAATTTCGCTGACTCCGGCTTCTTGGGCGGCGACTAACACGGCTGGATTAATCTTTTTCTCCAAGCCCGGTGGCGTGACCATGACGACTTGAGGCACTTTTGCCACTTTAGCCGGAATCGCATTCATTAACACCGTACTTGGGTAAGCGGCTCGACCACCAGGAACATAGAGTCCGGCGCGATCCACTGGCGTGTAACGTTTGCCCAGCACCACCTCATCATCGCCAAAGTGCACCCAAGATTTGGGGACACGTTGTCGGTGAAAGGCTTCAATCTGCCGTGCTGCCAACTGAATCGCATCCAGGAGTTCCTTGGATACTTGCTGGTAGGCAGCATCCAGTTCTGAGCCACTGACACGCAGTTGCTCAGGCGTTAAGCATTGATGATCGAATTCTTCGGTATAGTGCAAGAGGGCTTTATCCCCTTGGCGTTTTACCGTCTGCAAGACTTCTCGCACCGTCGCCTCTTTGTGCATGATTCCATCGTGGGAGGTGCGATCGCAGATCCGCCGTAGTTCAGTTTTTGCCTCAGCCTGCTGAGTGATTATTCGCAGCATGGAGTCGGTGTGCCTATCATGAGGTATTACCCGTGGGAGACTAGGATAGGATGAGGGAGTTCCCTGACCGGGAGTCCTCCTTTCCTAGTCTCTCTTCTCTAGCTTACCTGGATTTTTCTGGAGTCGCGATACTTTTGACATAGATGTTATAGTGGTTGTTCTGGTATTTTGGAATATTGGTAATCGTAAACGTTAGTTTTCCTGAAGACTCCTGTGGCTAATAGCAAGTCTGCTCTTAAACGTATTAAAATCGCTGAACGGAACCGAGTTCGCAATAAAAGCTATAAATCAGCGGTGAGAACGCTGATGAAAAAATATTTTGAGGCGGTTGAGGATTACTCCCGTCAGCCGTCGCCTGAATCGTTGCAGGATGTGCAAAATCGCCTGTCTGCGGCGTACAGTAAAATAGACAAAGCCGTGAAGCGGGGCATCCTGCACAGTAACAATGGTGCTCGCAAAAAGTCCCGCTTAGTCAAGCGGTTCAAGAATGTACAAGCTCAAATGAACCCAGCATCGGCTGAAACATCAGAGGCGTCATAATTAGCTGATCTAGGGATGGGATCACCCGGAATCAGCGTCGGGCAAGTAGAGCGCCAAGAAATTGGGCATATAAGTAAGTTAGTCAGGTGAGTTACATCTGAATATCTGGCACAATTTTCAGCAAGCCCCGGCATCAGCCAAGAACTTGAGTTCTTGGCTTAGAGCTACTGCCCGTCTTAGGTAAGAATTGAGCAGGAGAGGACACAATGTCAATACAGTTGATAGACACCCATGTTCATATCAACTTCGATGTCTTCGAGTCTGATCTAGAAGCCGTGCGCGATCGCTGGCGGGATGTCGGCGTTGTACGGCTGGTACATTCCTGCGTCGAACCCTCAGAGTTTTCGGGGATTCAAAACTTGGCTGATCGGTTCCCAGAACTGTCTTTTGCCGTCGGCTTACATCCCCTAGATGCCCACAAATGGACGCCCCAAATGGCGGATCAAATTCGGGACTTAGCCAGTTCTGATACCAGAGTGGTGGCAATTGGGGAAATGGGGCTAGATTTTTATAAAGCCGAAAACCAACAGCAGCAAAAGGAGGTATTTACCGCACAACTCGCCATCGCCCACGAACTTAACTTACCCGTGATTATTCACTGTCGCGACGCCGCCGCCGATCTACGTGATTGGGTGCAGCAGTTTGAACAGGAGGTGGGATCAATACAGGGGGTCATGCATTGTTGGGGGGGAACGCCTGAGGAAACTCAGTGGTTTTTGGATCTGGGCTTTTATATTAGTTTCAGTGGTATTGTCACGTTTAAGAACGCCACAGCCATTAAAGAATCAGCCGCCCTAGTACCGCGCGATCGGCTGCTGATTGAAACGGATTGTCCGTTCTTAGCCCCTGTACCCAAGCGCGGTAAACGAAATGAACCGGCTAACCTGTACCATATTGCTGATTGTATTGCCAAACTGCGGCAGATTCCCCTAGAAACCTTGGCACAAGAAACCACCCAGAATGCCTGTCGGCTGTTTAATTTGACCGTACCCAGCCGGGAACAGACAGGACAACTGTCTTAGATCGTCGATTCTTCAAAGCGCCGTTCGGGGTTAAAAGAAGCCAAACCTCAAAAACTCAGGCTTTCGGTAGCGCACAAAAAGGGAGGAGTTAACCGGGATTTAGTATAAATCCTGTTGGGCTTGCGCCATAATTGATTAAGAAGAGTTACTATGAATAAAATTTTCTCAAGTTCCATCCCGTTGTCACCGCCTGCCCCGAAACAATCCTTAATCAATGCCAAACTGCCAGCGAGGAACAGATGCCGCCTATTGTAACTAATTGTAGATTAACCCCCGTATCATTATTATCGTTAAAAACCTCCCGCCGATTATTAAGACAGTCGTGATCATCCTCAGACTCTCTTGTCGCTTCTTTGTGGTAAAAATTCTCGGCTTGGCGGTGCTTTGACACTGACAAGTATCTACCCCTACCGATATAGCCAATCGTACTATCTGTGTTGATCAGGATCGCCGAGTTAGGGGTCAAAATTTCCCGATACCCTTGGCTTCACCGCCAAGCCTGACGCTGATTCACCCTCTCCAGAAGGAAAAGCATGACGACTCAAACTTATACAGCTCCCACCTATCTATTACCAGACTTAGTGGAAATTCAGCGAGCTAGTTTTCGCTGGTTTCTAGAAGAAGGGCTGATTGAAGAACTCGACAGCTTCTCGCCAATTAGTGACTATACGGGTAAGCTAGAACTCCACTTTATCGGCAAAAACTACAAGCTCAAGAGTCCTAAATATGATGTAGATGAAGCCAAGCGGCGAGACAGCACCTATGCGGTGCAAATGTATGTACCAACCCGCTTGATCAACAAAGAGACGGGTGAGATCAAGGAGCAAGAAGTCTTTATTGGCGATCTGCCCCTGATGACCGATCGCGGTACATTTATTATTAACGGCGCTGAGCGCGTCATTGTCAATCAAATTGTCCGCAGTCCCGGCGTGTACTACAAGTCAGAAATCGACAAAAATGGACGCCGCACCTACTCCGCCTCTTTAATTCCCAACCGGGGCGCCTGGTTAAAATTTGAAACCGACAAAAATGATTTAGTCTGGGTTCGCATCGACAAAACCCGTAAATTGTCTGCCCAAGTTCTCTTAAAAGCCCTAGGACTCTCGGACAATGAAATTATCGACGCCCTGCGCCACCCCGATTATTATCAAAAGACCTTAGACAAAGAAGGCAATCCCAGTGAAGAAGACGCCCTCCTGGAGCTATATCGCAAGCTCCGTCCGGGTGAACCGCCCACGGTAAGCGGGGGTCAGCAGTTATTAGACTCACGCTTTTTCGACCCCAAACGCTATGACCTCGGTCGTGTCGGTCGCTACAAAATTAACAAAAAGTTGCGCTTAAATGTTGCCGATACCATCCGAGTCCTGACTCCCCAAGATATTATGTCCGCCATTGATTACCTGATCAACCTGGAATTTGATATTGGCAGCACCGACGATATCGACCATTTGGGGAACCGTCGGGTTCGTTCGGTGGGAGAACTCCTGCAAAACCAGGTTCGGGTGGGATTGAATCGCTTAGAACGGATCATTCGGGAACGGATGACGGTTTCCGACTCTGATACCTTAACCCCCGCCTCTTTGGTCAACCCCAAACCCCTAGTCGCCGCCATTAAAGAATTCTTTGGCTCATCTCAGCTATCCCAGTTCATGGATCAGACCAATCCCCTAGCTGAGTTAACCCACAAACGGCGTTTATCTGCCCTCGGACCCGGTGGTTTAACCCGGGAACGGGCTGGGTTTGCAGTGCGGGATATTCACCCCTCTCACTATGGACGGATTTGTCCCATCGAAACGCCAGAAGGACCCAACGCGGGTCTAATTGGTTCCTTGGCAACCCATGCACGGGTGAATGCCTACGGCTTTATTGAAACCCCATCGTACCCTGTAGAAAATGGGCGGGTGATCAAAGACAAGGCGCCCCTTTACATGACCGCAGATGAAGAGGATGACTTGCGTGTGGCTCCCGGTGACATCCCCATTGATCAAAATGGTTATATCTTGGGCGAATCAGTACCCGTGCGCTATCGCCAAGAATTCACCACCACGACCCCAGATCAGGTAGACTTTGTGGCGGTATCCCCGGTGCAAATTATCTCTGTGGCTACTTCATTAATTCCCTTCCTGGAACATGATGACGCCAACCGCGCCTTGATGGGTTCAAACATGCAACGGCAAGCCGTCCCCTTGTTACGTCCAGAGCGTCCCCTAGTGGGTACAGGCTTAGAAGCCCAAGCCGCACGCGATTCGGGGATGGTGATTGTCTCGCGTAAAGCCGGTGAGGTGGTTTATGTAGATGCCACAAAAATTCGGGTACAAACCGCACCCACCGCACCCCCTGCATTGCCCGGAGAAAACGTCGAGAATGGAAAAACGAGCGAACCGGAAATTATTGAATACGAACTCCAGAAATATCAGCGCTCCAACCAAGATACCTGCTTAAATCAGCGTCCATTGGTCTTTCGTGGGGATGACGTGGAAGCCGGTCAAATTCTGGCTGACGGTTCAGCCACCGAAGGGGGAGAACTGGGACTGGGACAGAATATTCTGGTTGCCTATATGCCATGGGAGGGCTACAACTACGAAGACGCCATCCTGATTAGCGAGCGACTGGTGTTGGATGATGTGTACACCAGTATTCACATCGAAAAATACGAAATTGAAGCCCGACAAACCAAGCTCGGACCTGAAGAAATTACCCGTGAAATTCCTAACGTCGGGGAAGATGCGCTGCGCCAACTTGACGAACAAGGAATTATCCGCATTGGGGCTTGGGTGGAAGCCGGAGACATTCTCGTGGGTAAAGTGACGCCCAAAGGCGAATCCGACCAACCCCCAGAAGAAAAGTTACTTCGGGCAATTTTCGGGGAAAAAGCCAGGGACGTGCGAGACAATTCCTTGCGTGTTCCCAACGGTGAAAAAGGTCGGGTTGTGGATGTCCGCATCTTTACCCGTGAGCAAGGCGATGAACTCCCGCCCGGTGCCAACATGGTGGTGCGTGTCTATGTGGCTCAGAAGCGCAAGATTCAGGTGGGCGATAAAATGGCAGGTCGTCACGGTAATAAGGGGATTATTTCCCGGATTTTGCCGATGGAAGATATGCCTTACCTCCCTGATGGCACTCCCCTCGACATTATTCTCAATCCCTTGGGTGTTCCTAGTCGGATGAATGTCGGTCAAGTCTTTGAATGTTTACTGGGATGGGCGGGTGAAAACTTGGGACTGCGATTTAAAATGATCCCCTTTGATGAAATGTATGGGGAAGAAGCATCCCGGCTTACCGTTCACGGCAAACTCCAGCAAGCCCGTGAAGAAACTCAGCAAGATTGGATATTTGATCCAGAAAATCCAGGCAAAATTCAGGTGTTTGACGGTCGCACAGGCGAAGCCTTTGATCGTCCGGTGACCGTTGGTATTGCCTATATGTTGAAACTGGTTCACTTGGTGGATGATAAGATTCACGCTCGTTCTACCGGTCCTTATTCCCTGGTTACCCAGCAACCCTTGGGAGGTAAAGCACAGCAGGGCGGTCAGCGGTTTGGGGAAATGGAAGTTTGGGCATTGGAAGCCTTTGGTGCGGCTTATACCCTGCAAGAGTTACTTACCGTGAAATCGGACGATATGCAGGGTCGTAATGAAGCCCTTAACGCTATTGTCAAAGGCAAGGCGATTCCCCGACCCGGTACTCCGGAATCCTTTAAGGTGTTGATGCGAGAACTTCAATCCTTGGGACTCGATATTGCCGTTCACAAAGTAGAGACCGCTGAAGATGGCTCTAGCCGTGACTTAGAAGTCGATTTGATGGCAGATGGCGACCGGCGTCGTACCCCTAACCGACCCACCTATGAATCCCTCCGCAGTGAGGAACTCGAAGAAGAAGAGTTATAAGTTCTCCGTGTTGAATGTTCTAGACGTAGCCTGCTACGTCTGGAACATCCAATATCTACATCTGGAACCCTCAAAACTCAAAACCCTGGAAGATGAAACAGCAACAAGAACAGCGCTTTGACTACGTAAAAATTGGAATTGCCTCTCCGGAGCGAATCCGTATATGGGGAGAACGTACCCTACCGAATGGTCAAGTGGTGGGGGAAGTGACGAAACCGGAAACCATTAACTATCGCACGCTCAAACCCGAAATGGACGGGTTGTTCTGTGAGCGGATTTTTGGTCCGGCTAAAGACTGGGAATGTCACTGCGGCAAATACAAACGAGTTCGCCATCGTGGGATTGTCTGTGAACGCTGCGGCGTGGAAGTTACAGAGTCGCGGGTTCGACGACACCGCATGGGGTTCATTAAACTGGCGGCGCCTGTGGCACATGTCTGGTATCTCAAAGGGATTCCCAGTTACCTGAGTATTCTGTTGGATATGCCGTTGCGGGATGTCGAGCAGATTGTTTATTTCAATGCTTATGTGGTTCTGAGTCCAGGAAATGCTGAAAATCTCAGCTATAAACAGCTATTGACTGAAGACCAATGGCTGGAAATTGAGGAACAACTTTACCGCGAAGACTCTGAACTCAATGGTGTAGAGGTAGGAATTGGTGCGGAAGCTCTACAACGACTCTTGCAAGATGTCCACTTAGACAGTGAAGCAGAAAAGCTGCGCGAGGACATCAGCAACGCCAAAGGTCAAAAGCGGGCAAAGCTGATTAAGCGGCTGCGGGTCATTGATAACTTCATCGCCACCGGGTCGCAACCTGACTGGATGGTGCTGACGGTGATTCCCGTTATCCCACCGGATTTGCGTCCCATGGTTCAGCTGGATGGGGGACGCTTCGCCACCTCAGACTTGAATGACTTGTATCGCCGGGTGATCAACCGCAATAATCGCTTGGCACGTCTTCAGGAAATCCTCGCCCCAGAAATTATTGTCCGCAATGAAAAGCGGATGCTGCAAGAAGCGGTCGATGCGCTGATTGATAATGGACGCCGGGGACGCACGGTGGTGGGTGCGAATAATCGGGCATTAAAGTCATTGTCCGACATTATTGAAGGGAAACAGGGTCGATTCCGCCAAAACCTTTTGGGTAAACGGGTTGATTACTCCGGACGTTCGGTGATCGTTGTCGGTCCAAATCTGAAAATTCACCAGTGCGGTTTACCCCGCGAGATGGCGATTGAACTGTTTCAACCCTTTGTGATCCATCGTCTGATTAGTCAGGGGTTAGTTAATAATATTAAAGCCGCCAAAAAACTGATTCAGCGAGGTGACCCCAGCGTTTGGGATGTCCTAGAAGAAGTGATTGCTGGTCATCCCGTCTTGCTCAACCGAGCGCCAACGCTGCACCGCTTAGGGATTCAATCCTTTGAACCGATTTTGGTTGAAGGTCGCGCCATTCAATTGCATCCTTTGGTCTGTCCTGCCTTTAACGCGGACTTTGACGGCGACCAGATGGCGGTTCACGTTCCCCTGTCTTTGGAGTCCCAAGCCGAAGCTCGATTGTTAATGTTGGCGTCCAATAATATTCTCTCTCCAGCGACGGGACGTCCGATTGTCGCACCGAGTCAGGATATGGTGCTGGGTTGCTATTACCTCACCGCCGAAAATCCCCACGCCACAAAAGGCGCAGATCGCTATTTTGCCTCTCTAGATGATGCAATCCGAGCCTTTGAACAAAAGCAAGTCGAGTTACATGCTTATGTGTGGGTGCGCTTTGATGGCACGATGCAGAGTGGCAAGTCGGATGATGATCAGGTAATTTCTACAGAAACATCCTCCGATGGAATAGTGACGAAAATCTACAAAGACCGCCGGGTTCGGGAAACGGCTGATGGTGAACTGATTTCTCAGTACATTCGGACAACGCCGGGTCGGATTATTTACAACAAAGCCATTCAAGATGCCTTAATGATTGCCTGAAACAAAGTCAAGGACACATGACAAAGGACGAATGACAAAGGACAAATGACAAATAAAGCAGGTCAAAAAGAAACGATTTTCTACAATCGAGTCGTTGATAAAGGTCAGCTCAAAAAACTGATTTCCTGGGCGTTTACTAAGTATGGCAGCGCCCGGACAGCTCAAATGGCTGACCAACTTAAGGATTTAGGATTCCGCTATGCCACAAAAGCAGGGGTTTCGATTAGTGTCGATGACCTACTCGTCCCGCCGAAGAAGCGTGAGATGCTAGAAGCGGCGGAAGCCCAGATTCGCGCCACGGAAGCCCGCTACAGTCGGGGTGAAATTACAGAAGTTGAACGATTCCAGAAAGTTATTGATACCTGGAATAGTACGTCGGAAGCCCTGAAAGATGAAGTGGTGGTGAATTTCAAGGCAACTGATCCCTTGAATTCGGTCTATATGATGGCGTTTTCTGGGGCAAGAGGAAACTTGTCTCAGGTACGCCAATTGGTCGGGATGCGGGGTCTGATGGCTGATCCGCAAGGGGAAATTATTGACCTGCCGATCAAGACCAATTTTCGAGAAGGGTTAACCGTTACCGAATATATTATTTCCAGTTACGGGGCACGCAAAGGACTGGTGGATACCGCCTTGAGAACGGCGGACTCCGGGTATCTAACTCGGCGTTTAGTGGATGTGTCTCAGGATGTGATTGTCCGGGAAGTAGACTGTGGGACAACCCGAGGCATTCAGCTTACCGCGATGACCGATGGCGATCGCGTGTTGATTCCACTGCAAGATCGGCTCTTGGGGCGAGTCCTAGCCGCTGATTTGCTGCATCCGAAAACCAAAGAGGTGATCGCCAAACGCAACCAAGCCATCTCTGACGAATTAGCCGACGTCATCGGCAAAGCCGAGGTGCAAGAGTTGATGGTGCGCTCACCCCTCACCTGTGAAGCCTCGCGATCAGTCTGTCAGCATTGCTACGGCTGGAGCTTGGCGCATGGGCACATGGTGGACTTGGGAGAAGCCGTTGGTATTATTGCAGCTCAGTCCATTGGTGAACCCGGAACTCAGCTCACCATGCGGACATTCCACACCGGGGGAGTATTCACCGGTGAAGTTGCCCGTCAAGTCCCAGCGGCGTTTGAGGGCGTTGTCCGCTTTTCTAGCCGTCTGCGAACCCGGGGTGTCCGTACCCGCCACGGTGAAGAGCGCGAACAAGTAGAAGTCGCCGGCGATCTGATTCTGGAACCGACTAATAAGGGGAAAAGCAAAACCATTCCCGTCACACCCGGTTCCATTCTCCTGGTTAGCGATGGGGAACAGGTGAAAGCTGAACAGCTTTTAGCCGAAGTAGCGTTGGGCAAATCTCGTCTGTCTACAGAAAAAGCGGCGAAAGACGTAGCTTCGGATTTGGCGGGAGAAGTCCTGTTTGCCGATTTGATCCCCGAAGAAAAAACCGATCGCCAAGGGAATACGACCCGTATTGCCCAGCGGGGTGGATTGTTATGGGTGTTATCGGGAGAGGTGTATAACCTGCCTCCTGGTGCCGAACCCGTAGTCAAAAACGGCGATGCTGTGGAACCCGGTTCCGTACTCGCAGAAACCAAGTTAGTCAGCCAAAACGGTGGGGTAGTTCGACTGACACCGGGTAAGCGGGAAATTGACATCATCACCGCGTCGGTGCGCCTAGACCAAGCAGCGGTGCGGATGGAAAGTAGTGGGGGTCGCGAACAGTATGTGATTCACACGGCTAATAACCAGCGCTTCTTGCTCAAGGCAACCCCAGGCACAAAAGTGCTAAATAATCAAGTGGTTGCGGAGTTGATTGATGATCGCTATCGTACCCAGACCGGGGGCATTATTAAGTATGGCGGCGTGGAAGTCGCCAAACGCGGTAAAGCCAAGCAAGGATACGAAGTCACCAAAGGGGGGAGCCTCCTGTGGATTCCTGAAGAATGCCACGAGGTCAACAAAGATATCTCATTGCTGCTGGTGGAAGACGGTCAATATGTGGAAGCCGGTACAGAGGTGGTGAAAGATATCTTCTGCCAATCAGGAGGTATTGTCGAGGTCGTGCAGAAGAATGACATTCTGCGGGAAATTGTGATCAAGCCCGGAGAATTGCATCTGGTGGATGAGCTACCTGAAGCCTTTGTGCCTGAAGGTCAGTTGGTGTATCCCGGTACAGAACCCGTCCCTGGGCTAACCGTAGCAGAGCTGCGGTATGGGGAAATGGCAGAGACGCCAGAGGGAATGGCACTGCTGCTCAGACCTGTGGTTGAATTTACTGTTCCCGACGAACCGGATGTCCCCTCGCAAGCGTCCATCGACAGTGCCAATGGTGCTTCAGGAGTGGGCGGTCAGTCTGATGCTGAGAGTGCGATCGGGATTGAGCTGCGGACGATTCAGCGGCTACCTTATAAAGATGGAGAGCGGATCAAGTCTGTGGAAGGACTGGAGTTGCTGCGAACTCAACTCGTTTTGGACATGACTCAGGAATTAGAGGGGGATCATTCCACCTCTCAGATTTCGGCAGATATTGAATTAGTCACAACCGAAGAGTCTGATGATCCAGAGGACATGCGTTTGCAGTTGGTGATCCTGGAATCTTTGGTCGTCCGACGCGATACCTCTGCTGATCCGTTGGGTGGGAGTACCCAAACCCGGCTGTTGGTCAACGATGGGGATAAAATTGCGCCCAAAGCCGTCGTCGCCCGCACCGAAATTCAGTGTAAAGAAGCCGGTGAAGTCCGGGGGATTCGCGAAGGGGTGGAAGCCATTCGTCGGGTACTGGTGGTTCGGGATGCGGATCGGATCACCATTCCCCTTAGTGGCACACCCCAGGTGAAGGTGGGAGATTTAATCGTGGAGACCGGTTTTCTCGCCTCGAACGTGCAAGCCTCCGAATCGGGACAAGTTGTCCAAGTTAACGAGGACTCGGTAACCTTGCGACTAGCACGTCCCTACCGTGTGTCAGCCGGTGCGGTGCTGCAAATTGATAATGGAGACTTGGTGCAACGGGGTGACAACCTAGTGCTGCTGGTGTTCGAGCGGGCGAAGACTGGGGATATTATTCAAGGGTTACCTCGAATTGAAGAACTCCTAGAAGCCCGTAAACCCAAAGAAGCCTGTGTGTTAGCCCGACGCCCCGGTGAGACGCAGGTGGTTTATGAGGAAGATGAAACTGTTGATATCAAAGTGATTGAACAGGAAGGCGTGATTACCGACTATCCGATTAGTCCCGGACAAAACGCACTGGTTTCCGATGCTCAGTTTGTTAAGGTGGGTCAAGCATTAACCGATGGACCAGCAAATCCTCACGAGATTCTGGAGATTTTCTTCAATTTCACGGTGGAAGACAAGGGAATCTATGAAGGTGCTTTAGCTGGACTGCAAGCGGCGCAGGCATTTCTGGTGAATGAAGTCCAGTCGGTGTATCAATCCCAAGGAATTGACATCTCGGATAAGCACATCGAAGTGATTGTCCGTCAGATGACCTCGAAAGTTCGGGTTGATGATGGGGGTGATACCACGATGCTACCGGGAGAATTGGTGGAGTTGCGGCAAATTGAGACGGTGAATGAAGCCATGGCAATTACTGGGGGCGCACCGGCTCAATACACGCCGGTATTATTGGGGATTACTAAAGCCTCGCTGAATACGGATAGCTTCATCTCCGCCGCTAGCTTCCAGGAAACCACCCGCGTCCTCACCGAAGCCGCCATTGAAGGGAAATCCGATTGGTTACGGGGTCTCAAGGAGAACGTAATTATTGGTCGCCTGATTCCTGCAGGAACCGGGTACAACGCCTATGAAGATCCAAACAGTGGTGTCGATGGTGAGTTCTCCAATGGGGGTAACGCTGGCTATAATTTCGGCGACCTTAATGATAGTAGTGAACTCGACCAAGACGATTCCCTAGAAGTGCTAGACGATCGCACGGCTCGCGCTTACAGTATGGAAGAGTCTGATACCACCGATTTTGGCTCGTTGCTGAATGAGGACGAAGTCTCAGAGGAGTTGGCTGAGGAATATCTGGATGATGAGAATGAATAATCGGTTGTCTTCTGTGATTTAGATAGTTGAAGCCTAACGGCTGGAAACGAGAACATCTAGAGGGTAGTAGAGACGCGCCATGGCGCGTCTTTACTAATTTCTGCTCTGTCCTAACCAATATCAAATCTTACAGTACTGTCGCCCTACAATTAGGTTATAAGCATTTAATCGGATCGTGACTATCTTGCCCAACATTCCTCTACGTCGCTGGTTTGTGAGTCTACTCACCTGTGTCATCGCGATCGCGCTGTCCGCCTGCAACCCTGCAACCTTTACCTCACAAGCTGCACAGGGATCTCAACTCGTAACCAGTATTCTTAGTGATCCCAAAACCTTTAACTACGCCCTCTCTCAGGAGTCCCCGAATATTTTTGTTTACACTTACGAGGGACTGGTAACTGAAAATGGTGTCACGGGTGAAATTGAACCCGCCCTCGCTGAATCCTGGGAAATCTCTGACAACCAACAGCGCATTGTCTTTACCCTGCGAGAGGGATTAAAATGGTCTGATGGAGAACCTTTAACCGTTGATGATGTCGTATTTACCTATAACGATATCTACCTCAACGAAGACATTCCCACCGATGTACGAGACATTCTTAGAATTGGCGAAACGCGCGGCTTTCCCACGGTGCGGAAATTAGACGAGAGACGAGTTGAATTTACCACACCCGAACCCTTTGCTCCCTTTCTCCGCACCACGGGACTGACAATTTTACCCGCCCACGTCCTTAAGGATACTGTAACTGAGAAAGACCAAGAAGGAAGACCCAAGTTTATCACCACTTGGGGTGTGGATACCGACCCAGATAAAATTGTGGTCAATGGACCCTACCAATTGGATCGCTACAATACCAATCAACGCATCGTATTCCGCCGCAATCCCTATTACTGGCGCAAGGGACCTCAAGGTCAGCCTCAACCTTATATTAATCAAATCTTTTGGGAAATTGTTGAATCTACCGATACTGCTTTTTTGCAATTTCGTTCCGGTGGGTTAGATGCGATTGGTGTTTCACCAGATTTTTATTCCCTACTCAAGCGGGAAGAGGAACGAAGCAACTTTAATATTTATGTCGGTGGTCCCACCCTCAGTTCCAGTTTTATTTCATTTAATCTTAACAAAGGAAGTCGGGATGGCAAACCTCTCGTTGAACCGATGAAATCCCGTTGGTTTAATAGACTGGAATTTAGACAAGCGGTGGCTTATGCAATTGATCGGCGAACGATGATTGATAACTTGTTTCGGGGATTGGGTGAACCTCAATATTCCAATCTTCCTGTACAAAGTCCTTATTATTTGTCTCCAGAAGAGGGACTTACCGTGTATGATTATAATCTGGAGAAAGCGAAAGAATTACTGTTAAAAGCAGGGTTCCAATACAACGATGAAGGACAATTACTCGATGATCAAGGAAATCGGGTTCGTTTTACTTTAATCACCAATGCGGGGAATAAACTGCGCGAAGCAATGGGTTCGCAAATTAAACGAGATTTAGCTAAAGTTGGCATACAAGTGGATTTTAACCCGATTGCCTTCAGTACCCTGGTGGAAAAACTCAGTAATAGCTTAGATTGGGAATCTCATCTGTTGGGTTTTTCGGGTGGCGGATTAGAACCGAATAATAGTGCTAATGTCTGGTCTACGGAAGGCGGATTACACAGTTTTAATCAAAAACCAACGGTTGGTCAACCGGAGATTCAGGGGTGGGAAGTTGCGCCTTGGGAACAAGAGATTAATGACCTTTATATTAAAGGGTCTCAAGAGTTAGATGAACAGAAGCGTAAAGCTATTTATGGCGAAGCACAACGCCTTATTAAAGAACATTTACCCTTTATCTACCTGGTGAATCCACTGTCAATGACGGCTGTGCGCGATCGCGTGGAGGGGATTGAGTATTCGGCTTTGGGTGGTGCGTTCTGGAATATTCACGAGTTGAGGATTTCTGAAGATTAAGGGTAATGGAGAAAGTTCGGAGTTAGGTTGTTTTAACGCAGAGGGCGCAGAGGTTTACGCAGAGGGGCGCAGAGGGCGTTAAGGGATGGGAAGGACAAGTTGAGAGAAGTCAGAAGCAAGAGAATATGATTGATCGAATTCGTCGTTGGTTTTTACTGTTTATCCTTTCTATTTTTACGGTTACCAGTCTCAGTAGTTGTAATCCCAGTCGGTTTAAAAGCAAGGCGGCTCAAGTTTCACAATTGGTTTTTGTTTCTCCTTCTGATCCGGATACGTTTAATCCGCCGATTAGTGAATCGTTGTTTAGTCGGATTGTCTTTGGGTTGATTTATGATGGATTAATTAATGAAAATGGGATCACGGCTGAATTGGAACCTGGATTGGCGGAATCTTGGGATATCTCGGAGGATAAACGCCGGATTACTTTTACCCTACGTCCAGGATTAAAATGGTCTGATGGAGAACCGTTTACTGCTGATGATATCGTCTTTACCTACAATGAGATTTATCTGAATGAAAAGATTTCTACGGGTGTCAGAGATATTCTGCGAATTGGGACTTCAGGCGCATTCCCTTCCGTCACAAAACTCGATGAACGGCGAGTTGAGTTTACGGTTCCCGAACCCTTTGCCCCATTTTTACGCTATGCTGGCGGCATTACAATTTTACCCAAGCATATTCTAAAAGACTCGATCAACACCACCGATGGGAATGGGAACCTGAAATTTCTCTCCACTTGGGGAACCGACACTGATCCGCAACAAATCATTGGCAATGGTTCCTATAAGATGGTCAATTATACCCCGGCTCAACGGATCATTCTTCAACGAAATCCCTACTATTGGCGTCAGGATAGCCAAGGAAGTCCTCAACCCTATATTGAGCGAATTATTGTCCAAATTATTGAAAATACCGATAACCAGTTTATCCGATTTCGTTCTGGAGAACTCGATAGCCTCGACGTTGCGCCGGAAATGTTTGGCTTACTAAAGCAGGAAGAAAAACGAGGAAACTATAAGATTTATAACGGCGGTGCTTCATCAGATACCCAATTTTTTGGCTTCAATCTCAACAAAGCCAAGAATGAAAAAGGAGAACCCTTTGTTGATCCGATTAAATCTCGTTGGTTTAATACGTTAGCATTTCGGCAAGCCGTTGCTTATGGGATTAACCGTGAAGCGATGAAAACTAATATTTTTAGAGGATTGGGTGAATTACAGCATTCGCCTGTGGCGATGCAAAGTCCTTATTATTTATCTCCAGAAGAAGGATTGAAGGTTTATGATTATGACCCGCAAAAGGCAAGGAAATTAGTACTTGATGCGGGGTTTAAATATAATGACCAAGGAAAACTATTGGACTGGGATAATAACCCAGTGCGCTTTACACTTTTGGTGAAAGCAGAAGAAAAATCTCGCATAGATGCAGCGGTTCAGATTCAAAATGATTTGAACAATCTAGGGATACAAGCGGATTTACAGGTGATTAACTTTAATGTGATTGTGCAGAAGTTGATGAGTCGAGACTGGGAAGCTTATGTGGGCGGATTTGGTGGCGGTGGCGTGGAACCTCACAGTAGCTTTAATATTTGGTACTCCCAAGGCTCATTACATCAATTTAATCAGGGGCAAATGCCTGGAGAACCGCCGATTCAAGGGTGGGAAGTATCGGACTGGGAACTGGAAATCGACCGTTTATTTGAGGAAGGGGTGAAGGAATTAGATGAGCGTAAGCGCCAAGAAATTTATGGTCAATTTCAACAGATTGTGCAGGAACAAGTGCCGTTTTTGTATTTAGTGAATCCCCTGTCTTTGCAGGCTGTGCGCGATCGGATTAATCCAATCAAGTTTTCGGCTTTAAATGGGGCATTTTGGAATCTGTATGAACTTCAGGTTAAAACAAATTAATCATAGTTGTTAAGGGGGTTTGTTTCATCAGTTGCGGATGCGATCGCGTCTTTTAGATGAGAGGCTCAGATCTTGCACCAGTTCCAGAAAGCGTTATTCTTTTAAGCCATTGTGGAGGAAGATAAAAAGTTTGCGATCGCACTCCTGTTTTCCCATGGTTGCACCGTCTCGCTGCGGTTAAGCGCGTTTTTGGTTTTGGACGCACCACGCTGGCGTTTGGAAGGGCGCACCATCCGTCATTGGTGTCAACTTAAGCTTCGTTGTGCCCTCAGGAGTGTTCCCGCGTTCACTCCAGAAAGAGGTGACGCTCTTTCTGGAGTGACTTGCCTGATGAGACTTGCGGTGGCTCCTGACAAGGGTT